>CALPVM020000066.1 GCA_943327015.2 Akkermansia muciniphila | reverse complement strand
TTGGTGGAGGTAAGCGGGATCGAACCGCTGACCTCTTGCATGCCATGCAAGCGCTCTCCCAGCTGAGCTATACCCCCAAACCCCAGAAACACATTTAAGTATTTCTTATTTCCGAAGCCTTGAATTATAAACCATAATTTTAGGCCACGGAGAGTCTTTTAATAACTTTTTCTCTATCGCACAAAGCCAACATGGCATCGACCGACGGAGTTTGCGTGGCTCCCATCACTAAAACCCGAACCGGCATCGCCAACATCGGCATTTTTAAACCGGTAGCAGTCAAAACTTCTTTAACTACCAAGGCAATCGCAGCTTTATCCCAGGCACAGTTTTGCAACTTATCGCGCAGCAACGCCAAGGCGGGCTTCACGGCTTCTGTGACGTGCTGCTCAAGGTCTTGTGCACTGGGGTTAACATCGGCATAAAAACGCGCCACCCACTCGGCCAAAGCCACCGTAGTGTCGCAACGGTCTTTTAGTAAATCACATAATGGGGTTAGGCGGCTGTCAACTGCTATACCCATCTTAGACAACTGCACCTGCACCAACGGTGCCAGTGCCTCGCCAGCTGTTACTTTCATGTGCTGGGCATTGACCCAACGTAGCTTGGCTTCATCAAACTGCGCAGCGCTGCGGCCCAAATGGTCTAAATTGAACCACTCTATAAACTGGGCACGGCTAAAAATTTCGTCATCGCCATGACTCCAACCTAGGCGTGCCAGATAGTTGACCATGGCATCGGGCAAAAAGCCTTCTTCGCGGTATTGGGTCACGGGCTTTGCACCATGGCGCTTGCTCATTTTCTCGCCCTGCTCGTTCAGCACGGTGGGCAGATGGGCATAGACCGGAGGCTCTTTGCCAAGTGCTTTAAAAATATTAATCTGGCGTGGCGTGTTGTTAATGTGGTCGTCCCCGCGAATCACATGGGTTATGGCCATGTCAATATCGTCTACCACCACGCAAAAATTGTAGGTAGGAGTTCCATCAGGGCGGGCAATTACCAGGTCATCCAGCTCGTCGTTACTGACCTCGATAACGCCTTTCACCTTGTCGTCCCACACCACTGCACCACCAACAGGGTTTTTAAAGCGTAGAACCGGCTGCACACCAGCAGGAACCTCCGGCAAGGTTTTACCGGCTTCAGGGCGCCAAGTGCCATCATAGCGGGGCTTTTCTTTCGCCGCCATTTGCCGTTCACGCAAGGCATCCAGCTCTGCCATAGACATGTAACACGGGTATACATGACCTGCAGCTTGCAACTCTGCCAGCACTTGTTTGTAGCGCTCCATGCGCTGCATCTGATAAAACGGCCCTTCGTCATGGTTCAAACCCAACCATGACATGCCTTCCAAAATCACCTCCACAGCAGCTTGGCTAGAACGCTCTACATCGGTATCTTCTATACGCAAAATAAAGTCGCCACCAGTAGACCGGGCAAAAGCCCAAGGGTACAAGGCAGAACGGATGTTGCCCAAGTGGATAAAGCCCGTGGGCGAAGGTGCAAATCGTGTACGTGTTTTAGTCATAGGGGTACTTTCAGACTGCCAAGGCCGCGCGCCAGATCGGCTTTCAGGTCTTCTATATTTTCCAGGCCCACCGCAACGCGCACCAAGCCTTGACCAATGCCGGCGGCTTGGCGTTGCGCCTCAGTTAAACGGCCATGGGAGGTGGTAGCAGGATGGGCAATGGTGGTTTTGGTGTCACCCAAGTTGGTGGTAATAGAGCATACTTGGGTGCTGTCAATCACATGAAAGGCATTGGCCCGGGCTTGCTCTACGCTGGTTGCCACCATGTCAAACGAAACTACTGCCCCGCCTAAGCCGGACTGCTGCCGCATAGCCAATGCATGTTGTGGATGGCTGGGCAAGCCGGGGTAATACACGTGCGCCACTTGTGGCTGCTGTTGTAACCACGTAGCCAAGGCCAAGGCACTTTGGCACTGTGCCTGCATGCGAATGGACAATGTTTCCATGCCCTTGAGCACAACCCAGGCATTGAACGGCGACAACACCATACCGGCTGTGCGGGTGATTGGCAAAAACACCTGATCAACATAGCGCTTGTCGCAGCAAATGGCACCCGCCAGCACTCTGCCCTGCCCGTCCAGGTACTTGGTACCCGAATGAATAATAAAGTCGGCTCCAAAACGCTTGGGCTGCTGCAGCGCCGGGCTACAAAAGCAATTGTCTACGGCCAACAAAGCCCCGCCCGCATGGGCAATATCAGCCAAGGCTTGAATATCGCACAAATCGGTTAATGGGTTGGTTGGGGTTTCGGCAAACAGCAGTTTGGTATTGGGGCGCATGGCCGCCGCCCATGCAACAGGGTCGGTTTGCGACACATAGGTAGTTTCTATGCCAAACTTAGAAAACTCACCCGAAAACAATTTAATGGTTGACCCGAACACCGACTGAGAGCACACCACATGATCACCAGCGCGCAGCAAGCCCATACCTAACAACAAGATAGCCGCCATACCGCTGGAGGTTGCAATGGCGGCCTCGGTACCTTCTAAGGCTGCAAGCCGAATTTCCATGGCGCTGACGGTGGGGTTGGCGACGCGCGAATAGACGTAACCTTCTTCTTCCTGGGCAAATCGGCGTGCGGCACTGGCGGCATCGGGTTGTACAAAGCTGCTGGTCAAATACAGTGCTTCGGAGTTTTCGCCGTACTGACTGCGCTCTATGCCCGCGCGCACCGCCAACGTATCCAGATGCAGGTCTGGAGGGAGTTGCATTTCCTTCATCGGAGACTATCCTTTATTCTGCAGAATTGGGGAGCGCCAAGCGTGAGGTGTCTTCTTTGTTCTCGTCGCCACCCACTCTTGATGCGTTGAGCCTTGTAATGTCTTCTGCAGTTACATCACCGGTAACGTATACACCATCAAAACACGAAGCATCGAATCCAGCCAATTTGCTGCTCAGCGAGGCTATGGCACGCTTCATACCTTCTACATCTTGGTATATCAGCGCATCACAACCAATGATTTCGCGCACCTGCTCCACAGTGCGGTTGTAGGCTACCAACTCGCTACTGGTGGGCATGTCAATGCCATACACATTCGGGTAACGCACCGGCGGGGCGGCACTGGCCATATAGACCTTGCGTGCGCCGGCATCGCGCGCCATTTGCACGATCTCGCGGCTGGTGGTGCCGCGCACAATCGAGTCATCTACCAATAGTACGTTGCGGCCTTTGAATTCGCTGGCAATGACATTGAGCTTTTGGCGCACTGATTTTTTGCGTACCGACTGACCCGGCATAATAAATGTGCGCCCCACATAGCGGTTTTTTACAAAGCCTTCGCGGTAGGGCAAACCTAACAATTGCGCCAACTGCGCTGCGCTGGGGCGGCTGGATTCGGGGATAGGTATCACCACATCGATGTCTTTAGGCGGCACAGTAGAAATAACGCGCTTGGCCAACGATTCGCCCAGGTTGAGCCGCGCTTGGTACACGGAGATTCCATCCATGACTGAATCTGGGCGCGCAAGGTACACATATTCAAAAATGCAGGGCTTAAGAACAGGCGTATCGGCACACTGCTGGGCAAATACCTGCCCCTGCAAATCTACAAAAACAGCCTCTCCGGGCTCGATATTACGATCTAACTGGTGGGTTGTCCCCTCAAGTGCGACAGACTCGCTGGCAAGCATAACGTTTCCATCACTGCTGCGCCCCATGCACAAGGGCCGAATACCAAAGGGATCGCGAAACGCCAACACACCATGGCCGGCAATCAAGGCAATCACAGCGTAGGACCCTTTGATTCGGCGGTGCACATTGGTTACCGCTTTAAACAGATCATGCGGCTGAAGTGGCAGGCCGCGCGTGACTTTTTCAATTTCGTGCGCCAACACGTTGAGCAGTACTTCAGAATCGCTATCGGTATTGATATGCCGGTGGTCAGTGCTGAACAACTCGCTTTTTAACGCCTGGGCATTGGTAAGGTTGCCGTTATGCACCAGCACAATACCAAATGGTGCGTTAACGTAAAACGGTTGCGCTTCTTCTTCGCTAAAGGCGTTACCGGCTGTGGGATAGCGCACCTGACCTAAGCCGCAGTTACCGGGGAGCGAGCGCATATTACGGGTGCGAAACACATCACGCACCATGCCCTTGGCCTTGTGCATAAAGAACTTGCGCTCTTGCTGGGTGACGATACCCGCTGCATCTTGCCCACGGTGCTGCAATAAAAGCAGAGCATCGTAAATAAGTTGGTTAACGGGGGTATTACTGACGACGCCGACTATTCCACACATGGTTTTTTACACATTGTTAAATTGATTAATCAGGGTAGGTACTGACCGAATTTTGCAGGCATAACGGGTTTGAGCACCTTAAGTGCGGAGCCCGCAAAGCGAGGCCCGTTGGCAGCTTCCCAGCTGTCCATTTTTTTAAGTGGCGTTAAACCCACCACCAAACAGACAACAAGCAATATAACCAGCCCGCGTACCAAACCAAAACCTGCACCCAGCAAACGGTCTGCTGGCCCCATACCAACGGATGCAGTTAGTTTTTTAATTAAAAACGCGATGAAGGAACCTGCGAATATGGTCGCAATAAAAACCAGTACAAACCCTGCGGCATAGCGAATAGAGTCGCCAGCACCCTCCATTGGCAGCCTGACTGCAACGTCAGGAGCAAACCACTGCGCCAAAACAAACGCAGCTATCCAGCTTAATACCGAAAGTACTTCATACACCAAGCCACGCCACGCACCCAATGCCATGGAAAATACAAGAACGCCAAGAAATATCCAATCTAAGGTGGGCATATGCAAAGTGTGCGATCAGAGTTCTAAAACACCGGCTTGCAGGTCTAGCTTTTTGATCTTGTCAGCTGCTTTAACGGCATCAGCCTTGGTTTCAAACGGCCCAACTCGCACGCGGACACGGCGTCCGTCTTTGTTTTCAATTACCTGCGTATAAGTTTTGAAACCTGCTTTTTCAAGCTTGCTACGTGCTTCACGCGCCTTGGGCACATCGGCAAATGCGCCAATTTGCACCACATAACGCCCTTTAGATTCGCTTGCAGCTTTGGTTTCTTTCTTGGGACTAACAGCTACTGGAGGGGGTGCTACAGCCTTTACGGGCTTTACAGGCGCTACTTGTGGCGCAGCTTGAGGCGCAGCTACTTCGACAGGAGCAGGATCTGCGGGCGATGGTGAATCCGACGCAACAGATTCTTCCTCTATCACGCCAGATGCACGTGCAGGCAGCGGCTTAACAGGCCTCACTGACAACGGGGCGACCGTGTTTTTATCTGGAATTTGAATGGCTACATCTTCTGTAATGGGCCGCGGCTGACTATCAAACAAAATTGGAAAACCAATTACCGCCAACAGAACCAGAATGGATGCACCAATCAATCGGTGCTTGGCGCGCTTACGCATGACCTCCACCGAATTAGGAGGGGTAGTATTGGCGGTGTGTTCATCGCCACCTTTGCGAAACTTGAAAAAAGCCATGAATGGGTGACTCAGGAATTCAGATGTTGGGCATGCAGCCGGGGCACCCCCGCTTGCAAAACGCCACCAACCGTGTAAAAAGAACCGAAGACTATGATTCTATCAGCGGGTGTAGCGTTATCAATCGCTGCTTGCAACGCTTGCATAGGACTCGCAAAAATAGCCGCATCAACATCTTTTCTTGTTGAGCATCCTTCCCATATCGACAATAATTCAGAAGCACGTGCTGCTCTGGGTGTGGGCAGATCGGCAAAGTACCAGCGGTCTATCATCGGATTAATACGGCTAAACATAGGCGCCAAGTCTTTGTCTGCCATTGCACCAAATATGGCATGCGTAGTCGGGTAAAAACCCATCGCATCCAGATTGGCGGCTAAAGCTGCCACCGAATGCGGGTTATGTGCCACGTCCATCACCAGCGCTGGTTGCCCGGGAATGATTTGAAATCGACCCGGCAACTCCACAAATGCCAGACCATTGCGCACCGCCTGCGCCGTGACGGGCAACTGCTCCCGCAAGGCGGTTAAGCAGGCCAGCACGCCTGCAGCATTAACCAATTGGTTGGCACCCCGGAGCGCAGGATAGGCTAAACCACTGTAGCGGCGCCCTCGTCCGGCCCAGCCCCACTGCTGCTTGTCGCCAGACACATTAAAGTCTTTGCCCACAAGCCACACATCTGCACCTAGCGCTAAAGCAGTGTCAAGCACGCTCTGCGGCGGCACCGGGTCACTGACCACCACAGGGCGACCGGTGCGCATAATGCCCGCTTTTTCGCGGCCAATCGATTCGCGGTCCGGGCCGAGCAGTTCCATGTGGTCTAGGTCGATGCTGGTAATCACTGCACAATCGGCGTCAATAATGTTCACCGCATCCAACCGACCGCCTAAGCCTACCTCCAAAATGACCACATCCAAATCGATTTGCGCCATGGCATGCAGAATCGCCAGTGTGGTGAATTCAAAATAGCTTAACGAGACCTCTTTGTGTGTGCCATCTGCAGCATGCATGCGCGCCTGCTCCACGCGGGCAAAAGAGTCAAGCAGCGAAGTGTCTTGCACGGCTTGACCGTTGATGCGCAAGCGCTCCTCAAAATGCACTAAATGTGGCGATGTATACACACCACAGCGGTAACCGGCCTGCAACACAATCGACTCCAGCATGGCACAGGTAGAGCCCTTGCCATTGGTACCGGCTACAGTGATAACCGGACATTTAAAAGCCAACCCCATACGTAGCGCAACCGAGCGCACACGGTCTAGCCCCATATCTATGGTTTTGGGGTGGATTTGCTCACAGTATGCAAGCCAGTCAGAGAGAGTTTTCATACAGCCTGTCATTGTCGTACATGCAGCGCACTATGCACGCAAATTACCCTGCAAATGGAGACAATTAACTAAAGAGAGTGCAAAGGTTAGTGGCATGATAAGCGCCCATGAACACCAGCAAAACATTTCACCCCATTCAGGTTTACGGCATACCTAACTGCGAAACCGTAAAAAAAGCGCGCGTTTGGCTAACAGAACAGCAACAAGCATACGATTTTCATGATTTCAAAAAAATCGGCGTACCCACACAAGCGCTGGCAAGCTGGATCAACGCAGTAGGCTGGGAAAAACTACTCAACCGCAAGGGAACCACTTGGCGCAAACTCGATGCAGACATTCAAGCCGGAGCGGTAGACGCCACCAGTGCCAGCAATTTGATGGTTGCATACCCCAGTGTTATTAAACGGCCGGTGGTAGTGTGGGGCAATGGCGCAGTAACGGTGGGCTTTGATGCTGAAACTTTCAAACAAGCATCAGCTGCATAACTGCTTTAAAATGAGCGGTTTATCTAAAATTAATTTACTTTACATACCATTCCATGAGCAACGCACAAATCAATAACGTTACCGTTAACACCCAAGCCAATGTGTACTTTGACGGCAAATGCGTCAGCCACAGCATTACGTTGGCTGATGGCACCAAAAAGTCGGTAGGCGTTATTTTGCCTGCCACCCTCACCTTTAACACGGGCGCTCCTGAAATTATGGAATGCGTAGCGGGCAGCTGCGAATACAAATTGGCTGGCACCGATGAGTGGATAACATCCAGCGCAGGCCAGCAGTTTAATGTGCCGGGTAATACGTCTTTTGAAATCCGTGTTACCGAACCCTACCACTACATTTGCCATTTCGGTTAAACCACTGCGCATAGGCACCTCCACACCATGTCCACTATTCTGCAAAATATTCCCGCCGGCCAAAAAGTAGGTATAGCTTTTTCTGGCGGTTTGGATACCAGTGCCGCGCTGCACTGGATGAAACTTAAGGGCGCCCTGCCCTACGCCTATACGGCCAACTTGGGTCAGCCGGATGAATCTGACTACGACGAAATTCCGCGCAAAGCCATGGAATATGGCGCCATCAAAGCGCGCCTGATCGACTGTCGTAGCCAACTGGCCGCCGAGGGTATTGCCGCGCTGCAAAGCGGTGCGTTTCATATTTCTACTGCGGGCGTCACTTACTTTAACACCACCCCCATTGGCCGCGCCGTGACCGGTACCATGCTGGTAGCCGCCATGAAGGAGGACGACGTTAACATTTGGGGCGATGGCAGCACCTTTAAGGGTAATGACATTGAGCGTTTTTACCGCTACGGTTTGCTCACCAACCCGGCGTTAAAAATTTACAAGCCGTGGCTCGACCAAGCGTTTATTGACGAACTGGGCGGCCGTGCCGAAATGTCTGCATTTATGACGCAAGCGGGCTTTGGCTACAAAATGTCAGCAGAAAAGGCCTACTCTACCGACTCGAATATGCTGGGTGCCACTCACGAGGCCAAAGACCTGGAGCATTTGAACAGCGGCATCAAAATTGTGAACCCGATTATGGGCGTGGCATTCTGGAAAGAAGACGTCGTTGTTAAAGCAGAAGAAGTGACGGTGCGCTTTGAAGAAGGCCGCCCAGTAACACTGAACGGTGTGGAATACAAAGACCTGGTAGCACTGATTCTGGAAGCCAACCGCATTGGTGGCCGCCATGGTTTAGGCATGAGCGACCAGATTGAAAACCGCATTATCGAAGCCAAGAGCCGTGGCATTTACGAAGCCCCTGGCTTGGCATTGCTGTTTGCTGCGTATGAGCGCTTAGTTACAGGTATTCACAACGAAGACACGATTGAACAGTACCGCGACAACGGCCGCAAGCTCGGACGCCTGTTGTACCAAGGCCGCTGGTTTGACCCGCAAGCCATTATGCTGCGCGAAACTGCACAACGTTGGGTGGCGCGCGCCATTACCGGCGAAGTAACGCTAGAACTGCGCCGTGGCAACGACTACTCGATTTTGAACACCACGTCACCCAACCTGACCTACCACCCCGAGCGCTTGACGATGGAAAAAGGCGAGAGCACTTTCTCGCCGCAAGACCGCATTGGCCAGCTCACTATGCGTAATTTGGACATTGTGGACACCCGCGCCAAACTGGGCATCTATGCCCAAAGTGGTTTGCTGGAGTTGGGCAAGGGCGATGACTTTTTGAGTTTGCAATCGCCCAAACTCTGACGCGCAGGTTAATGGTGGCGCGCCAAATACCCCCGCGCCACCGGCTCTAGCGCTGTAGCGTTAATGCCTAGGCTTTGCAAATCCGGCAACTTGCCGGTGGCTATGTTGGGCACCTTCATGGAGTCTAAATTATCCCGGCTCATGAGGGGTTGACCGGGGGCGCACTCCATAACAAACGCTTGCACGCGCCCCACCCATAATGGCAATGGAATCACA
>CALPVM020000065.1 GCA_943327015.2 Akkermansia muciniphila | reverse complement strand
CTCCCCACTCCTGCCTGGGACTCGATCCAGATCTTGCCATCCATCAGCTCAACCATGCGTTTGCTAATGGTTAAGCCCAAACCGGTGCCGCCGTACTTGCGGGTTGTAGAGCCATCGGCCTGACCAAAAGCCTGGAACAGGCGACCCGACTGCTCGGGCGTCATGCCGATGCCGGTGTCTTCCACGTCCACTTCTATCTGAACGCGGCCTTTTTCTTTGCTAACCACCGAGATAGACACTTTAACGTGTCCCTCGTCTGTAAACTTAACCGCGTTGTTAATCAGGTTGGTAAGCACCTGCCCCATACGCAGCGGGTCACCCAGCAAATTGCGCGGCACATCGGGTGCAACATGGATAAGGAACTCCAAGCCCTTGTCATGCGCCTTGTGGCTCACCACAGTGGTTACGTTAGACATCACATCGTCCAGCCAGAAGGAGATGTTTTCCATCTCAATCTTGCCGGCTTCAATTTTGGAGAAGTCCAAGATGTCGTTAATAATGCCCAACAACGATACACCGGCACGGTGGATCTTAGTGATGTAGTCGCTCTGCTTAGGGTCAAGCTCGGTTTTAAGCGCCAAGTGCGACATACCGATAATCGCATTCATGGGCGTGCGGATTTCATGGCTCATGTTTGCCAGGAACATACTCTTGGCTTGCGTTGCTTCCTCAGCCTTAGCACGCGCGGCCTCAACTTCAATGCCCTTGGTCTTCATTTCGGCATTGACACGCTCCATCTCGTCACGTTGCGACAAGAGCTCTTGTTTTTGCTCCAACAATTCTGCCTCGGAAGCACGCATTTGCTCGGTGGATGCAGCAAGCTCCAGCTGCTGTGCTTGGCTTTCTTCCAGCAGCTCGCGGGTACGTAGGTTACGCTCAAAAATCTCGATATTGAGGGCCACCAGCGGCAGCACCTCATCCAACAGCATTTGCTCGCGTTGACCAAAGCCACCCAAAGTGGCAATTTCAATCACAGCAGGAATGCTGCCAGCATTTTGAATTACGGGTGTTGCCTGAATAAAGCGCGGAATGGACTCGCCCAAGCCAGATACAACGCGAATGTAATCGGTAGGAATGTCTGACAAGATAATGGGCGAACGCTCCAGCACGCACTGCCCCACTATGCCCTCACCCAAAGCAAATCGCTGTGACAAACCTTTACGGTCGCGGTAGCTGTAGCTGCCTACAAGGTTGTAGGTTTTGGTAGCACTGTCAAAGTAATAAAACACACCTACCTGACCGCCCACCATAGGCACTAAAGATGCCATCAAGCTGCGGGCAAACTCCGCCATAGAATCGTGCCCTTGCATAGAGGCCACAATGGCAGAGCTGCTGCCTTTAACCCAACCGGTGCGCTCTTGCTGAATGACAGCTTCTTTTAAATTAACCAAGGCCTTTGCCATACGGCCAATTTCGTCCAGGCGGTCGTTGTCAGAAATTTGTGTATCAGTTTTGCCACTGGCCAATTCGCCCAAGTTATTGGTTTGACGCAGAATGGGCTGAATCATCATGCGTTTAACCAACTCAATCAAAAGCAAACAAACGCAAAAAACAACGAAAATAATAGATAGAACAACCTTCCACGCTGCCTCGTACAGGCTGTTGGCTTTTTCTACTGCGTCGTCTGCACCACCCATGTTAAGGGCAACTAAATTGTCTAGCTTCTTGCGGGCTAGCTTGATCGCTGGCAGCGCTTTGGAATCAAATTCAATACGGGCATCCACATTTTGATTTTGGCGCGACAAAGAAATAACCTTTGGCACAATATTCAGGTATTCGTCGTAGGCACGCTCATACTCATCGGCCAAGGTTTTTTCTTCTTTTAGAACAATGGTAGCCTTGTATTTGCTCCAAGATGCTTTTAATTCTGTGCGATCTTGCGTGAGTTTGGACTCCACTTTGGTCATGTCTTCGTCGCTGGTAGAAAGCATGTGGGTCGTCAAACTGATTTGCTCTTCTGCCAACAGCGTATTGGAGTCGCCCAAATGGCGTATGGATACCATCCAGTTGTCACGCACCTCCATGGTGACGCTATTAATTGCAGACAACCTTTCAATAGCCATTAAACCCAGTAGCGTTGCAAAACCCAACAGCACAAAGAAAGAAACAGACATTTTTTTTGCAATGCCTACATCATTAAATCGATTAATGAAATTCACAACCAGTTCCTTTTACTTAATAGTTCGACGTGCTGCAGCGCTGAGCAAATAAACTGAATCACCACAGGGTTTGAAATAGGGCTCTGCCTGATTAATACCACCTTCAACACGGCTAAGTATCATAAGTCCATCAGAGCGAATTAGCGAAGAAAACTTTTCAAAAATATGAATTCTGGCGCTGTCTGAAAGATAGATAATAACGTTACGACAAAAGATAGCGTCAAAACGCGCTCCGTCTTCGCACAATGGCCAAGACTGTGCCAGCAAATCAACAGTATAAAAGCGCACCATGCCTTGCAGTTCTGCAATGGGCTGCCAGTGGGTAATATAGCGCTGATTAACTGGCTGCATATAACGGTCGCGCATATGCACTGGTAGCTTTTTAACGACTTCGGGGTTGTATACACAGCGCTGCGCTTCTTCTATGGCAGCAGAGTCAACATCAAATGCAATAATTTCAACGGTTGCATCAATTTTTGTGAGCCGTATGGCTTCTGCCGCGGTCATGGCCATGCACCAAGGCTCTTCGCCGGTGGCGCAGCCTGCACTCAAAATGCGTAACAGCGGTTTGGCTTTGCTTTCGTTATTGCGGGCCATGGCGCGCAATCGCGTCATGAGATGCTCTTGCAGGTACTGGAAGTGTTCAGGGTCGCGCCAAAAGTAGGTGAAATTAACCGACAAGGCATTACGCAGAGACTGTATGGCATGCGAGTCGCCCTGCTCCGACTTGCGTACCATGGCCTCTAGCATCACTATGCCGTGCATGTCTATAAAACCTTCCAGCCTACGCTGCAGGTGACTTAAACGCTCACCAGCAACCAGTAAACCCGACGCACGGGCACTGACCGCAGCAACGCGTTCTATAAGTGAGGAAATGTTGAGTTGCACCGGAGGATTATAGACACAGCTCGGGTTGGGTTTAACAATTTGTCAAAGGCAAACTTTACAATGCTCACCTAACCTCCCCAGCACCATGCACCCTATTTTGTACTCTTTTCGCCGCTGCCCCTACGCCATGCGGGCAAGGCTTGCTCTGGCTGCCGCAGACCAGGTTTGTGAACTGCGCGAAGTGATTTTGAGCGACAAGCCAGCAGCTTTGCGCTTGGTCTCGCCAAAAGCAACTGTACCTGTGCTGGTGCTGCCTGATGGAGTCGTCATAGACCAAAGCTTAGACATTATGCTGTGGGCGCTACGCCAAGCGGATGCACACCCCTGGCTTGGAAAGAGTGCTGCAAGTTTGCAAGCAATGCTGGAGTGGGTACATGGGTGTGACGGCACTTTTAAGCAGAATCTTGATCGCTACAAATACCCCGGCCGCTATGGCTTGGAAAACGGTTTAGAGCACCGTGCACAGGGTGCTGAGTTTTTGCAGCGCTTAAATGTACGCTTACAAAATCAAAATTACTTGATGGGCCATGATGTTACTTTGGCAGATATGGCCATTGCACCGTTTGTGCGCCAATTTGCGCACACCGACAAGACATGGTTTGCCAATCAAGATTGGCCTGCATTGCAAAGATGGCTTTGTGCGTTTGAGGACTCTGATGAATTTGCTAACACTATGAAAAAGTATGCACCGTGGACTGAAGGTCAACCCGCGATGCTTTTCACTTAAACCAACAATATTTAAACCGAGAACGATGAACCACAGCCACAAGTGGTGGTGGCGTTAGGGTTTTTAATAACAAATTGGGCACCCTGCAGGTCTTCTTTGTAGTCTATTTCTGCACCTACCAGGTACTGGTAGCTCATGGCGTCAATCAGCAAAGACACACCGTTTTTAGTCATGGTGGTGTCGTCTTCGTTGGTAATCTCGTCAAAAGTAAAACCGTACTGAAAGCCCGAGCAACCACCGCCTTGCACAAACACACGAAGTTTAAGATCAGGATTACCCTCTTCGGCAATCAGATCAGCCACCTTGGCTGCAGCGCTATCGGTAAACAAAATGGGGGTCGGCATCTCGGCTGAAAAAGTTTCGGCAACGGCGCTCATGGTATTACTCCAGTAAAAATAAAGTTATATTTCAATAGTACAGCAAATCACTCGGGAATTCAGGGCTTAGCCCATTGTCGCCAGCTTGAGTGTGGGTTTTTCCTGAGCCTCGACAATCGGCCGCAACTGACCTGAAATCAGAGCCCCTTGGTGCATCTCAAGGGCTGTGTAGTCAACATCACCCTCAATCCGGGCTTTAGGCTGCAACTCCAGCATGCTAATTGCATACACCGGGCCAATAACAGTACCATTGATGATGATGTGGTTAGCACGCACCTCGCCTTGTACTTTGGCTTCTTCGGAAATAACCAAAATGCTGTTGCCATCGCCTTGGGCAGCAATGTTGCCATTGACGGAGCCATCGATACGCAAACCATCTGCAAATGTTATGTTTCCGTTGATTTGTGTTCCTTGGGCTATCAGGCTTTTAATAGGCGGTTGCTTGTTTTTGTTGAACATATGGTTTCCTCGATATAGCATGCAATAAGCTTTGCTCAGATTCTAAAGCTTGATGGAGTGCGTGGCGCGGACATTGTTACCATCCATCAAGCGGACCGACACAGATTTAACAACAACCTGTGGTGGCACATCCAACACGCCCTCTATGCGGGCATACTGCCCGATCTTTACAACCACTGGGTTAGGTAAGCTGCCACTCCAAGGGCGCGACCCATGTAAGCCCGTAAATGCCATTTCAAGGCGACCATTAAACACCGATGCATTTTTGCTGGCCTGAATCAATAACACTTGCCACTTGAGCCTGCTGCTGTCCTGCATTTCTGCTTGTAAACCACGAACCGAAACCCCGGAAGTACCGGTGCTAGGAATTAACTTTTCAAAAAAACCCAGATCATCTCGCAACCCCTGATTGGCTTGCTCTAGTTGCCTTACCTGCTCTAGTAAAGCCTGTTGGGCTGATTTTTCAGCTTGCACCAATGTTTCTATGGTGTTGGCTACTGATTGCGCCTTGTCACGTTCCTGCTGCGAACGCAATAACTCGGACTGCATCACGATGACTTCATTACGTAATCGTTTGAGTTCTTCTTTGCTTCCCTTTTCCAGACCGGCAATATCTTTACCAAGTTCAAACGCCCATAATCCGATGGCAGCACAAAAACCCATCACAATGGCCACTACAGCCCAACGAAACGGCCACGGCAAAGCGCTGCGTATGGCCATACGCGGAGAACTGATAGTTAGCCTTCGATGAAGCAAGCGAAAACGCATTCTTTAAGCCCCTTACAATGGACAAAGCCGCCCAAGACAAGCCGGGGCGGCTTTGAAGCAAAAAACGCAGCAGATTAACGTTTGGAGAACTGCTTGCGACGGCGAGCACCGTGCAAACCGACCTTTTTACGTTCCACTTCGCGCGCATCGCGGGTAACAAAACCAGCTTTGCTCAACTCGGGCTTGAGAGCTGCGTCGTAGTCGATGAGGGCACGGGTAATACCGTGACGCACTGCACCGGCTTGACCAGACTCGCCACCACCAGCAACGTTAACCATGATATCGAAGGTTTGTTCGTTGTTGGTCAACAGCAGGGGCTGTTTGCAGATCATGATAGACGTTTGACGGCCAAAAAATTTGTCAATTTCTTTGCCATTGACGGTAATTTTGCCGGAGCCTTTTTTCAGAAACACACGGGCGACGCTCGATTTGCGACGGCCGGTGCCATTGTTCCATTCACCAATCATTTACGGCTCCTTAAATTTCCAACACTTTGGGCTGCTGGGCAGTGTGTGGGTGCTCTGCACCACCATACACCTTGAGCTTTTTGATCATGGCATAGCCTAGTGGCCCTTTGGGCAACATACCCTTGACGGCTTTTTCCAAAGCGCGGCCGGGGTGCTTGGCTTGCATGTCACGGAAATTGGTAGCGGTAATGCCACCAGGGAAACCGGAATGACGGTAGTACACTTTTTCGAGTGGCTTACTGCCGGTAACACGCAGTTGACCTGCGTTAACAACGACAATGTAGTCGCCAGTATCGACGTGAGGCGTGTAAATGGCCTTGTGTTTGCCGCGTAAACGGAGAGCAACTTCGCTGGCTACTCGTCCGAGGACCTTGTCGGTCGCGTCAATCACAAACCACTCGTGCACGACCTCAGCGGGTTTTGCGCTGAAAGTTGACATGAGATTTCTCTTTAAAAAAGATGGTTTGGCGGGCTCTTTTCCACGGTCGGTGTTTCTCTGTTGGAAACCTCTTAGGTGGGGATATAAACTTCACCGCGGAGCCACAAAATCGCTGCGAAGCCTAACATTATAGCACTGTATTCCAGGCCATTATGCGCACACCGCTGCGTTGGTAGCTGTCGGTGCCGCCGTATATCAGCCAAGGAGAGTGAGATTCTTCGCCGGCAATCTTTCCCGCCTTTTGTCCTGCTTTCATATAGTCGGTCGTTATAGTTTGGCCGGACTTGATTTCAACCGGCTGCAAACGCCCTTCGGTCTCAAAAAGCAAATCGATTTCCTGCCCATTACTGTCACGCCAGAAATACAGCGCAGCGGCTTGCCCCAAATTGAAGCGATTTTTAATAAATTCACCCACTACCCAGCTTTCAAACAAAGCACCGCGCATGGGGTGCAGAGCCAGAATCTCTGCCGAGGTGATGCCCAACAACCAACACACCAAACCAACATCCAAAAAATACAATTTGGGTGACTTGACCAATCTTTTGCCAAAATTTCGATGGTACGGCGGCAAACGATGCACCAAATAACTACTTTCCAACACCGACATCCAGGCTCTGGCAGTTCCCTCAGAAATGCCCGCCTCTCCCGCCAGTGAAGCAAGATTGAGTAGTTGGCCAGTACGCGCCGCACACAAACGCAAAAATCGCTGAAAAACAATCAAATCCTGAACTTTGCTGACCTGCCTTACATCACGCTCTATATACGTGGAAACATAACTTGGAAACCAGTCTTGCGGTGCGATATTTTGCGCAACTAAAGCCGGATAACCGCCAGTTAGCATCACTTGGTGCAAACCCGCTGCCTTGCCTTGCGGCCACTCAGGCAACGCCATCGGCAAAAGTTGCGTTATGCCAACCCGTCCTGCCAAAGATTGTGTAATACCCGCCAACAATCCAAACTGCTGAGACCCGGTTAAAATAAAGCGCCCAGGTGTACGATCTTCGTCCACCAGACCCTGCAGCCAAGAGAACAACTCAGGCCAACGTTGTGCCTCATCAAAAATTGCGCCTTGCGGAAACCGTGCTAAAAACCCACGCGGATCTTCTTTGGCAAAGGCCAGTTGATCTGGATTTTCAAGACTGATATACGGTTTGCCTTGAAAAATCGCTTTAGCCAAAGTTGTTTTACCCGATTGACGCGGACCAGTAATGGCAACAACCGGAAAAGCGCCTGCTAATCGCAAGAGGGTGGAAGAAAGTAAACGAGGTAACATATTTGCTTATTTTTATGTAAATCCGCATTCTAATTGCGGAATTGCATAGAAAATACTGGGGGTTTAAGTTTTCATCAACCACACTTTAGAAGCTCCAGAGTCTGCATCAACTCCAATATGTGCTTTCATTCCAAAGTACCACTGGTTGCCTTTCTTGGTTTGGTGCATCTCTGGATCACGCGCTACAAAACGGCGGGACGAATTAACGTAGTTTGCTTTTATGTAAATCCGTATTTCTATTGCAGATTTGCATAAAAATTGGCATTTAATGGTCATTACCAATAGTCGCAGACTGACCACACGTTTGCTCTATCACTGCCCTATCTTTCGCTTCGCAGTCTTTTTCTTCAATTTTTGTCAGCAGAGCAGCAGCCTTGGTATGATGAAAAACTATTTACCCTTGGCTACCTATACATGTTCAGTTACCGACACGCCTTTCACGCCGGCAATCATGCCGATGTTCTCAAACACACCGTATTGCTGGCGGTAGTTAAGCACCTTAAACTCAAAGACACTGCCTTACATGTTTTTGACACCCACGCCGGAGCAGGACTGTACCGGCTGGATGGCGACTATGCAAAAACCAGCGCCGAAGCCGCTGATGGCTTTATTAAATTGGTTAATGCCTCCATGCCCTTTGCGCCGGTGCTGCAAGACTATGTGGATATGGTGGCCAGCTTCAACTCTGGCGGCCAGTGGAGTGTGTATCCGGGCTCACCTTTTATTGTGCAAGGCCAGTTGCAAGACCGAGACAAACTAAAGCTATTTGAGCTGCACCCAACCGACAGTAAAACACTGAGCGCCAATATTGCACAGCTTGATGCTGACCGACAAGTAACGGTACTGCGCGAAGACGGTTTTGAGGCGTTAAAGAAATTTTTGCCGCCACCGTCACGCAGGGCTCTTGTGTTGTGCGACCCTAGCTACGAAATTAAACACGATTACGCGCGTGTACCCACCATGATTGCAGATGCACTGAAGCGCTTTGCAACGGGCACTTACGTGGTGTGGTACCCGATTATTCCGCGACCCGAAGCGCACGACCTGCCTAAAAAGCTAAAAACATTGGCCATTAAAAACAGCCGCAGTTGGCTAAATGCCACGCTAACGGTTAAATCGAGCAAATTAGTGCAAGGGGCTGACGGCGAAGTAGTACGCCCGGGTCTGCCGGCTAGCGGCATGTTTATTGTTAACCCGCCCCACACGCTAAAGGCTGCACTAAAAGAAGCCTTGCCACAAATGGTAGCAACACTTAAACAAGACAGCCATGCAGCGTTTACGCTGGATGCGGGGTAATGCTATTTACCTGCGTACCAATATACGGAGTTGGCAGTTCCGCTAAAGCGTGTTTCAACCCCGGGTGTGAGAGATGATCGCACAGGCAATGCCTGCTGCTGCACCAAATTCGATCCTGCGACAGCGGTTACCGACACTACCAAGCGCTTCGGATTGGCCGGGGGTTTAGGCTGTGCAAAGGGGGTTACAGAATTGAGTGTTCTGTCTCCACTATCCGCTGTATCTCTAGGTGTAGGTGGTTTGGCTAAAGGCAAAGGCGATGGTGCCTTAGCCATGACCGGCAGCGGAAATTCTATTCTGCCTTCAGACCTAGGGGGGCCCTCTGCACCTGAAGGTGGTGGTGGAGCATCTGTTCTTACATGGTGACGAGGTGGTTTTTCAGCACCCAAGGGGGGTGGCGGAAAATCAGCCCTACCCTCTTGCAAAGGGGCACCCTCTGCACCAGTTCGTGGCGGTGGAGGAGGCGCTTTTCCTTGTGGACCTTGCGCTGGTGGCCGTTCAAAAGAAGAAACAGGCTGCGGACCTGCGGGGCTAGGTGGAGGATTTCCGATAGGTTGACGCGGCGGAGGCAAAAGCTGGGGTTGCATAAATAACTTAAGCGCAGCAGCTGAAGCACTAGAACCATTGTTACCT
>CALPVM020000064.1 GCA_943327015.2 Akkermansia muciniphila | reverse complement strand
GATGGCGGTAAAAACCCGTAAAGACTACTTTGGCTTGGAATTGGGCATTGATACCAAGCACATTTTGGCAGCCAGCAGAATGGTAAGCCAAACTACCGGCTTTGTGGTGCAGCCGAATAAGGCCGTAGTAGGGGCTAATGCCTTTGCGCATGCTTCGGGTATTCACCAGGATGGGGTTCTTAAAGCCCGCGATACCTACGAAATTATGCGTGCAGAAGATGTGGGCTGGACTGCCAACAAAATCGTCTTGGGTAAATTGAGTGGCCGCAACGCTTTCAAGCAGCGTTTGCAAGAGTTAGGTGTTCAGCTTGAAAGCGAGGCAGAAATCAATGCTGCTTTTTCGCGCTTCAAAGAGTTGGCCGACAGAAAGAGCGACATCTTTGATGAAGACATTCTGGCTTTGGTCAGTGATGAAAGTGTTACCCAAGAGAATGAGCATTTCGGTTTTGTTTCTTTGGCGCAGCATAGTGAAACCGGCGAGCGTCCGCATGCGAGCATCGTATTTTCCGTGCATGGTAAAGAGGTTAAAAGCGAATCTGAAGGAAACGGCCCGGTTGACGCCTCTTTAAAAGCGATTGAGGCACACGTTAAAAGCGGTGCAGAAATGGTGCTGTACTCTGTTAATGCCATCAGTGGCTCTACAGAAAGCCAGGGCGAGGTAACGGTACGCTTGCAAAATAGTGGGCGCGTGGTCAATGGCGTTGGCTCTGACCCCGATATTGTGGTGGCCTCGGCCAAAGCCTATCTGAGTGCGTTGAACAAATTGCAAAGCAAGGCGGATCGTGTAGCAGCGCAAGGCTGATCCTGGTACTGACAAAGATCAATAAGAAGATTGATGAAGATTCTTTCTTAACTTATTGATCTTTCGTAGAATTTGTGTTTAAACTACGGTTGTTCCCTAGCACGTTGGGTTGGGCTTTGTTTTTCCTATTTTATTGATACCCATTTCAGGATTGCATTTTGAAAAAATTCATTCTTAATCTTGGCTTTATGGCCTTGTTTTTCTCGTTGCTGGCTATGCCGGTTGATGCAGCAACTGCTAGAAAAAAAGCCGTATATGCCAAAGAGTCGGTTGTTAAACGCGCTGTTGCAAAGCGCACCCCTGGTGCTAAGCGTGCAGTTGTAAAACGTCCGGTTGTTAAGGGTAAATCCGTACGCAAGCGCATTGTGATGAAGCCCGTCGCACCTCCCAAGTTGTCTTTTGGTCAAATAGCAGGGTTACACGAAATTCGCGATCGTCTGGCATTAAAGTCTAGTGTTGCTTTTGTAATGGACCAGGACACCAAAGAAGTTCTAATTAGTAAAAATGAATTGGCAGTATTGCCTATTGCATCCATAACTAAACTAATGACGGCTTTATTGGTTAGCGAAGCAAGGTTGCCCATGTACCAAATGATATCCATCACACAAGATGATGTGGATACTGAAAAAGGCAGCTCCTCCAGACTTCGGGTGGGTACAGAGCTTAGTCGCGGTGAGTTGTTGCATTTGGCGCTCATGTCGAGTGAAAACCGTGCTGCGCATGCACTGGGGCGTACTTATCCGGGTGGTTTGACACATTTTGTCAATCTTATGAATCAAAAAGCCCGAATCATGGGTATGACCGATACCCGCTTTGTCGAGCCGACTGGCTTGTCCAGTAAAAATCAGTCCAGTGCGCGTGATCTTGCAACCTTGGTTAACGTAGCCCATGCAGATCCTTTATTGCGCGAGCTTTCTACATCTAAAGAGCATGAAGTTGATGTGGGTAACAGAACCCTGCAATATAAAAATACCAATCGATTGGTTAAAAGCCCTGATTGGGATATCGGTTTGCAAAAAACGGGCTATATTTCGGAAGCTGGACAATGCTTAGTAATGCAGGCAAAAGTGTCGGGCCGTAAACTTATTATGGTTTTTCTTGATTCTGCTGGTAAGTTAAGCCGTATTGCGGATGCTGAACGGGTTAAGCGTTGGGTGGAAAACTCTTCTGCCAATACGCTTCGCACCTCTGATTTCATGCATAGCAGAATGTAAGTTAACTATTGTCAGGCGTTTGGTTTAACCATTCGCCCTCAACCAAAAACTGTGCCGGCTTGAAGCGGGCTTTGTAGCTCATTTTGGGGCTTTCTTTGATGTAATAGCCCAAGTACACAAATTCTAAGCCGAGGTTGCGTGTTTGCTCTATTTGCCACATGACGTTAAATGTGCCATAGCTTGCATGAGCATCCGAAGCATAAAATGTGTATACGGCTGAGAGTCCATCATCCAGAACATCTATAACGGAAACCATTTTGAGTTCGCCTGGCGTATTGCTTGAGGACGGCTCCCTGAATTCAATTAATCTGCTATCAACGTGACTCTGCAGTAAAAACTGGCTGTATTGATTTGCATCGTCGCCATCCATTCCTCCGCCAGAATGTTTAATATGTTGGTACTTAGAGTAGAGAGCGTAGTGCTCCTCGGAAAAGCCCAGATTTAAAACGCGAACCTCTAATGCTTGGTGTTGCACCCAAGCGCGACGCTGGCTGCGGTTGGGCGTAAAGTCTGCTACCTTAATGCGTGTCGAAATACAGGCCTTGCATCCGTCGCAATAGGGGCGGTAGGCAAACATTCCGCTGCGCCTGAATCCTTTGGTTACTAACTCGGAGTAAGTCTGGCTATTGATTAAATGGCTGGGGGTTGCTACTTGGGAGCGTGCCTGCCTTTCCGGCAGATAACTGCATTCATAGCTGGTGGTGGCGTAAAACTGGAGTGTTTGCAGGGGCAAGTCCTTCAGGTCGGTCATGGCTCAGTGTGCAAAATGGAATCCCAGAGTGATAGTTCAAACTGCCAGTGTGGTGAAGAATGAGTTTGTGCTATTTTAATGTGTTCTAAAAAATCATGTCTTTTGACTTCGGCTGCACCCAAAGAGGCTAGGTGTGATGTGTTTTGCTGGCAATCAATAGATCGAACATCATTTTTTTTGCAAAATGCAACCAAGGCACACAATGCTATTTTGGAAGCATCCGTGGCTTTTGTAAACATGGATTCTCCAAAAACAGCACGCCCAAATGCTACGCAATAAAGGCCGCCAACCAGTTGGCCGTTGATCCATGTCTCGATGCTATGGGCAAAGCCTGCTTGATGGAGTTGGGAGTAGGCTTGTATCATTTCTGGAACAATCCATGTGCCATTTTGCCCGCACCTGGGTGCATGTGCACACGAATGGATGACTTGTTCAAAATCGGAATCGATTCGGATTTCGCATGCACTAGATTTTATAAAGTGTTGCAGTGTTTTTTTTAAAGATCGGCTGAGCTTAAAGTTAGCAACATGGAGCACCATGCGTGGATCTGGGCACCACCATAAAATAGGTTGACCACGACTAAACCAGGGAAAAATACCGTGCGAGTAGGCGTTGATGAGCGTGGATACCGATAAATCGGCACCGGCTGCCAATAGTCCAGGCGCATCAGAACCTGCAGGCCACGCGTGCTGGGGCGACGGTAGCGGGGTGCCTGGAGCCACCCACGGTAGATTTAATGTGTCACTTGACATCAATTATTGTATTTGCTTGGGCAAAAAAAAATTCAAAATGAATGGGTTGTAGCGGAGTTTGCCCATTATGCGGTTACAATGCGGGCTGTCGGGGTGTAGCGCAGCCTGGTAGCGCATCTGGTTTGGGACCAGAGGGTCGAAGGTTCGAATCCTTTCGCCCCGACCATCATACATTACACAGGCCCCCAAGTAGCGATACTTGGAGGCCTTTTGTTTGTTATTCAGAGAGTTGGTAAAAATAAAAAACCCGCTCTTCAAATAAGAAGGCGGGTTTGATACGTTAAGATTGCTGTTGTTTGTACTGCGTGGTGCCCGGGGCCGGAATCGAACCGGCACGCCTTGCGGCGGGGGATTTTGAGTCCCCTGCGTCTACCAATTTCACCACCCGGGCAGTATCGTGCAAGACCTAAATTATGGCACATTTACGGCATGAAATATAAAACTATTGAAGATTCCATTGGAAAAACACCGTTAGTTGCATTGCAACGCATAGGCGTAGATAAAAATGTTGTTTATGGCAACATTATTTTGGCGAAGTTGGAGGGCAATAACCCGGCTGGCTCGGTCAAAGACCGTCCCGCTTTATCAATGATACAGCGGGCGCAGGAGCGCGGTGATATCAAGCCAGGTGATACATTGATTGAGGCTACCTCTGGTAATACCGGAATAGCATTGGCCATGGCTGCGGCCATCAAGGGCTACCGTATGGTTTTGATCATGCCGGAGGATTTGTCGATTGAGCGGGTTCAGACCATGAAGGCTTTTGGTGCTGAGCTTATTTTGACGCCTAAAGCTGGTGGTATGGAATACGCCCGTGATTTGGCCGATCAGATGGAGCGTGAAGGTAAGGGGAGGGTGCTCGATCAGTTTGCCAATAGTGATAACCCCCGAATCCATTATGAGACCACTGGCCCAGAAATATGGGAGGATACAGCCGGTCGTGTGACACATTTTGTCAGTGCCATGGGCACAACCGGTACCATTAGCGGTGTGGGACGCTTTTTAAAGGAAAAAAATCCAGACATTCGTGTGATTGGGGCACAGCCCGCTGAGGGTTCGCGCATACCCGGTATTCGTAAATGGCCAGCAGCTTATTTGCCTAAAATTTACGATTCCGCTCAGGTGGATGAATTGATGTATGTGAGTCAGTCGGATGCAGAAAGCATGTGCCGCCAATTGGCGCGCGAAGAAGGTATTTTTGCCGGCATATCTGCTGCAGGCGCGTGCTGGGTGGCACAGCAAGTGGCGCAGTGTGAGCGCAATGCAACGGTGGTGTTTATTGTGTGTGATCGTGGTGACCGCTATTTGTCTACGGGGGTTTTTCCCGCTTAAATTGGTATTGCGCTGACCTACAATGTAGGTATAACAGGAATTGAAATGCAGATTGATAAAGAAATTGATACACGCGGCCTGAAGTGCCCATTGCCTATACTTAAGGCAAAAAAAGCGTTGGCTGATTTAAGCAGTGGTCAAACTTTGAAAGTGGTTTCCACCGATGAAGGTTCGGTGCGCGATTTTCAGGCGTTTGCTAAACAAACAGGCAATGAATTGGTAGATCAGGAAATTTTGGGTTCCGAGTTCATTCATACTCTTCGTCGCCGTTAAATCTCTTGGGTAAAAGCGCAACTCGGTGGTTTGCGTCTTTCCCTGTTTCTTTGGAAGGGGCGGGGTTTGCTGTTCCCATTAGCATGGGTTCAGTTGGGCTGTTGTATGCACATATCAACGTGCACTGGGTTTTACCGGGTATCTTTGCAGCTCTATTGGGCATGCTACTGATGCATTTGGCTGGTGCAAGAAGCCAGCGGCCCATGGTGTATGCCGTGCGCTTTATGGAGGTGGCCACCCTCATTAACTTCTTAGACATTTTTATTGAAAAAATGCCAGCTTGGGGTTTGACCGATAGCCCCGGTCACCGCTTGATGCTGGTGATGCTGGTATGCATGGGGGTGGCACTGTTGCTGCCGATGTGCCATGCCTTGCAGTTTGCCCGTTTTGCCCGGCTGATTCCGCTTCCCGTGTTTGCAGGGTTTGGCAATGCTATTTGCCTGACTATTCTAATATCCCAATCTAAGGTGTTGGGTGCTTTGGTGCAGAACAGTGATTGGGTAGTTGTCGGCCTGATACTGGCAACCGTGGCCTGCGCCATTATCACTCAGCACTATGCCCAACGTGTACCGGCCGGTGTGGCAGGGTTGCTGATGGGCAGCGTGATGGCCGTTTTTTTTGTGTTGATGGGGCATGATCCCTTGCCTATGATTGGTAACGCTGACATCGCCTTCAATTTACCGGTGTTGTTGGTGCCATGGCGAGATTTGCTGGCTGCTGGCGTTGATGTAGGTGCCATTGCGCGCAACGTTGCTTTTGCCAGCGCCATTGTTACGGTGGTGGCTTTTTTGAATACCGTCATTGCCGAGGCCTTTATCACGCAGATGGATGGCAAACGAGCGCAGTCCACCGACTGGATGCCGCTAAGTGTGGCGCAGTGGCTCAGTATTGCGGCAGGTAGTACGCCGCTTACGCCTTCTATTTCTGCCACCCGTGGTGCTGCTGTAGCGGGCGCGCTCACGCCTGCAGCACTGGTTATGCTGGGTTTGATGTGTGTGTTGGTGTATGTTAGCGGAGTGTTGAGTATGCTGCCGGTGGCGGCTATATCGGGCGTTTTGTTGTTTGATGCATGGTGCAATGCCAACCGTCCCAGTTTACGCTTGTCGTGGCAGTATCTGGTGCGCAGAAACACGGTCAAGGAGGTGCAAAAAGAAGACCTTCTGATGGTGTGGTTGGTCGTGGCGGCCGCTGTGTTGTACAACATGATTTTTGGCGTGTTGGTGGGGGTGTTGGGTGGATTGGTTTTATATGCCATACGTAATGGTCGACGCATGGTGCGCTCGATTCGTACCGGTGAAAACCTGCACTCCAACTGCATGTGGTCTGCTGCAGAATCTGAGTTACTGCGTGCCCACGGTAAACAAACGCATGTGGTAGCCTTAGATGGCGCCCTTTTTTTTGGTGTGGCCGATGCCCTCCAAGCGGTACTAAAAGAAGAGCTGCAGCAGTGCAAGCGTTTGATTTTAGATTGGTCTTTAGTAACCAGCCTGGATAGCGCGGTGGCCATGGCCATTAGCAATGTGCTGGATGCCGCGCGGCCTTTGCAGGTGAAGGTGGTTTTTTGCGGCTTGGAGGCGGCAGGTGCGGAGGTTGAGGGTGCACTCAGCGTCAGTTTAACGCTGCCCTTGCAGTTTCCAGATACTGACCGTGCCTTGGAATGGGCTGAGGTGGATGTTTTGCAGGCACACGCTGCCGGTGCTGTGGTGCCAAAGGCGCTCGGATTGCATTCGGTGGGCGCGTTGCTCGGTTTGACAGAAAAAGACAGTATTGCACTGACGCAGGTGTTGGAGTTTCGCACCTACGCGCCCGGGCAAACGATTTTTCAGCGTGGTGATTCGGGTGCTGATATGGTGATTATTTTGCATGGTGGTGCTGATGTGCGCATACCCGGCTTTAACGGCCGAGATGTACGCGTGGCACTGTACCGCCAAGGGGCGATTGTGGGCGAAATGGGTTTTTTAGATGGGCAACCGCGCTCGGCAACGGTGACCGCAGTGTCTGATTTATCAGTTGCAGTATTGCAACGGTCTGCTTTTGACGCTTATGCCAATCAATGCCCTGCCGGCTCGCGCCAGGTGTTAATGCACTTGGCGATGGAGCTGAATTCACGCTTGCGCAGAACCAACCGTATTTTGTGAGCTGGCGCGGGGCAATACCACGGTAATGGTGGTGGTGTTGGTTTCGTCGTTAACGGCCAGTTCTACATCGCCCTTTTGCGCTTGGCTCAGCAGTCTGGCGGAGTAGGTTCCCAAACCAGTTCCGCCTTTTTTGCCGCTGGTTACGAACTTGTCAAAAAATCGTTCGCGAATTTCAGCGGGAACCGCACCTTTGTTTCCAAAAACGATACGCAGCGGGTTTTGATCGAGTAGGGTAATGGATATTTTGGTGGAGGGCGGTGCCGCTTCACAGGCATTTTTAATCAGGTTCTGGAATAGCGAATAGCACAACATGGCGTCGCCTTCGGCTTGTGGCATTTCGTCTCCGACCGGTGCGTCGGTGTCTACGGAAATAGTGAGCTTTTTATCATCGTAAGTGACGCGGTTGATTTCGGCAATGCGCCGCAAAATATCCCCCACCTTAATGGGTTGCGCGTTGAGTTCAAATCGTCCGGATTCAATTTTAAAAAGTTCGGCCGACAGGTTGATCATGTTCAGCACTTGCAATGCCGTTTCTTCGACCATTTTGAATTGTTCAATTTGTTTGGGCGTGGAGTTTTTATCGTCCATCATGCCTTGTATCAAGCCCAAAATGCCTGCCAAAGGGCCTTTCATGTCATGGCGTGTGATTTGGTCCACGTCTTCACGTAATTGTGCTGTTTCCACCATGCTGTCGTACTCCGACTGCAGGTTTTTTCGCATTTGCACGTAACGGATAAAGTTACGTACCCGGGGTTTAAGAACTTCTGGGTCAATCGGTTTGGTGATGTAGTCAACCGCACCCAAATCTAGTCCTCTCAGGCGGGCATCTGACGATGTCATAGCGGTCACAAATATGACCGGAATGGTTTCGGAGTTGGGGTGCTCACGCATGCGTTTGGCAACTTCAAAGCCATCCATGCCGGGCATCATGATGTCTAACAGTACCAAGTCGGGCGGGTTGTCTGAGGTGCAGATTTCCAGTGCTTTGGGGCCGTTTTGCGCGGTACGAACGCGGAATTCGTCTTTAAGAAGATTGGCCAGCAGCATCAGGTTGTCGGGTGTGTCGTCTACAAGCAAAATAGTGGCACGTTCTGCAGCTTCGGTGGACTTGACAGTTGTGTTGGTATTGGTCTTTTCAACCGGTGCTACCATAGGTGTAGGAGTGGCTTCTGAATTTTTACGTGGTTTCCAGATCAAAGCTTTGGATACTCTAGCCATGAGTTGTGATGGCGAATAGGGCTTGAGTATCATGGAGGTGACGCCGCTAGCAATAGCCGCCTCCACGCGCGGGCGTTCGGCTTCTGCGGTAATCATGACCACTGGCATGGCAAATAAATGGGGGTCAGCCCGGATGGTTTTGAGCAGTTCCAAGCCGTCCATACCGGGCATGTTCCAGTCTGACAATATCAAGTCGATGTTCTGCAGTTTGAGTACGCGCAATGCGTCGTTTCCGTCTTTGGCGAAAAATATTTTTTCAGCGCCGAGTTGTCTTAATTGGTTGGCAGTGACCTTGCGCATGATCTCAAAGTCGTCTACCACTAAAAAGGCAGTTTTCTTATCCAGTGTGGGGAGGTTTGCAGTGTTAAAGACAGACATAGCTTGAGTGATTGAGGACTTAGAAGGGGCGGAGTTGCAAAGTATCGCACATTGCAATTCCGTCAGTGCGCAGGGCGTTTACATAAGACGTTGCAACTGCTCACGTACTTTAGTTAAAGTGTCTGCAAAATCCGCCAAGCGTTTACGCTCTTGGGCTATGACTGCAGGCGGAGCCTTAGCTACAAAGGCCTCGTTACCCAGCTTGCCTTCGGCCTTGGTTATTTCGGCTTCTAGGCGTGCTATTTCTTTACCCAGACGTAGTTTTTCTGCGGCAACGTCCACCTCCATGTGCAGGCACATGCGCGCAGAACCCACTACGGCTACCGGAGAGGCTTGGGCAGCGGCTTCCCATTCATTGGTCTGGTTAAATACTTTGACCTCATTGAGTTTAGCCAAGGCTTGCAACACAGGTGCCATGGTTTGGATAAAAGTTACTTCTTCAGGATTCTGTGCAACAACGTACATGGGAAGGCGTGTGGCGGGCGATACATTCATTTCGCCACGCAAATTGCGGCAGGCATCAACCCATTGCTTGAGTTTTGCAACGTGCACAATTGCCTCGGGGTCAATGCGTTCTGGCTGACTAATGGGGTAAGCCGCAATGCTGACTGATGCTCCTGCTCGGACCGCAACGGGTGCCACTTTTTGCCAAAGTTCTTCGGTAATAAACGGGATTATGGGGTGTGCTAGCCGCAGCAAGGTTTCCAAGGTGCGGAT
>CALPVM020000063.1 GCA_943327015.2 Akkermansia muciniphila | reverse complement strand
GAGTTGCAATCGTTGTTACGTTTGGCACCCGTGGTCCAGGCCGTGGAGTTGGATGCACCCAAGGTATTACTCACCCATTTGGGGGAGGGGCACTACGACATCGATGATGTGGTGGCGCGGCTTAATACACCATCCGAATCTTCTGGCACCGCGCGCTATGCGCTTTATAACATTCGTGTTCAAGGTGGCGCTGTTAACTTTATTGACCGTAACCCGTCTATCCAAACCGAACGTAGCCATACTATTCGCGATTTCACATTGAGTCTGCCATTTATCAGTAACCTGGATACCTACCAAGCGGTAGAC
Organism: Akkermansia muciniphila; assembly: GCA_943327015.2. Classification (GTDB taxonomy): domain Bacteria; phylum Pseudomonadota; class Gammaproteobacteria; order Burkholderiales; family Burkholderiaceae_C; genus Allorhodoferax. The sequence continues at coordinate 9,469 of CALPVM020000063.1, read as the reverse complement.
GTTACGCCGCACATGGCATTTAAGCTCAATGATGTGCCCTTTGATACCTCAGCACTTGGAACGCCGTTTTCCCAGACGCCTAAAGGAGGGCTAACACTTAAAGTGGCCGGTTTGCGTCTGGAACCCTACCTATCCTATCTGCCTCCTTCACTGCCCTTGAAAATTAAAAAAGGCGTACTGGACACCGATGTCCAGATTGATTTTGAACAGCCTCCTGCGCCCGCTTCGCCCAAGGTGCGCTTGCGTGGAACCATCAAACTGTCTGACACACTGTTGCAGAATGCCCGTGGGCAGACCTTGTTGCAATGCGATGCTGTGCAGATTAACATGGCAGATGTGCGGCCACTGGAGCGATTGATCCGTCTTGCTGACGTCCGCATTATTGCTCCAGTAGCACAGGTGGTGCGTCACAAGGATGGTGGTTTGAATTGGGCGTTGCCTGCAAGCAAATCTCCCGTTGATCAGTCGGAGTCTGCAACGGATGGGCTAGCGTGGACACTTCAGATTGCCCGTTTAAGCATCAAAAAGGGGGCAGTGCAGGGGCACGACTTGATGGTGCATCCGGGGTCAAGCGCTTCACTGTTAGATATTGATGTAAAAGCAAAAAATGTGCATTGGCCTGCAAGTGAATCCGCCAAAATAGAGGGTTCATTACGCGTCGCAGGTCAAGGAAATAAAGAAATTGCCAAACCAGCCAAGCTGGATTTTGAAGCCCAAGGAACAGACCAGGACGCTGCTGTGCACCTGAAACTCCAAGGCTTGGGTTTAGGTTTGGCGAATCCGTATTTAACGCAGTACCTGAAGCCCTTGATTACGGGGCGTTTAAATGCCGAAATCCGTGTGCAATGGAAGAACCAAAATGTGAGTGTAGCCATGCCGATGTTGGCGGTACAGGATTTTGCTTTGCAATCGCGAGAAAAGGTGGAACCCAATGCAGGGCAGACTATGCCTAGCTTCGGCTTGTTGGAAGTTAAAGATGCCAAGTTCGACCTTCAAAAACAGCATGTTGATGTTGGGAGCATTCAGCTTCAAAAACCTTATGCATTCATCAGTCGTGATGCGCAGGGAAAGTGGGATCTTATGCGCTGGTTTTCGGTTGCGCCTGCCGTCTCGGTACAAGAACCTATTGCACAGAAATCTATAGCGCCGAAGCAACTTTGGAAGTTGCGTCTAGGTCAGTTTCAGCTTGATAACGGTGCAGTGCGTTGGGAAGATCGTAGTACTCTCAAGCGGGTGCGACTGACCGTCAGCAAATTACATGCTGATCTTAAAAATCTCTATTGGGATGGTAAAAGTTTGGCGCCCCAAGCTATGCCTCTGGTGGTTTCTGCTGATGTTCAGTCCGGGCGCACTGAGCCCGGTAGTATTGACTACCGCGGCACCCTCAGTGTAATGCCAGAGTTTCAGGCACAGGGTGCATTTACGCTGCGTGAGGTTCCACTGCACGCCCTGTATCCATATGTGGCAGACCAACTGAATATGGATGTGTTGCGCGCGGATGCTAATGCGCAGGGAACAATCCAGTTTGCTATTCAACCGACTGGAATAAAACTGGGTTTAAATACCGATGCTTCACTCGATGATGTACGTATAAAAACTGTTTCAAAGTCGCAAGGTCAGGATTTTTTGGGTTTGGGTGAAGAACTGCTGCGCTGGAAATCTTTGCATTTGCCTGGTTTAGTCGTCTCCATGGCACCCCAAATGTCGACTGTGGTGCTCGTAAAAAAAGTAGTTTGGAGTGATTTTTATGCCCGTTTGGTGGTTGATAACACGGGTCGTTTGAATTTGCAGGATGTGCTCAAGAATAATGCTGAGGATGCCACCACCGCAACAGCAAACGCTGCGCCTGCAGCTGACTCTGTTTCAGACACGCCCGGTTCCTACATTTATCTAGGGCCGATTCAGCTGGTCAACGGAAAAGTGGACTTTACAGACCAATTTATTCAACCTAATTACTCGGCTGATTTGACCGATCTCAATGGCAGTTTGAGCCAGGTTACTTCGGTTCCAACCGATGGCCAAATTCAAATGGCTGAATTGTCTTTGCGTGGACGGGCAGAGGGCACTGCCCAACTGGAAATTGTGGGCAAGCTCAATCCCCTGGTAAAACCATTGGCGTTGGACATTCAGGGTAAGGTCAACGACCTAGAGCTGCCGCCGTTGTCCAGTTATTCAGCAAAATACGCGGGTTATGGTATTGAGCGTGGCAAATTAAGTATGAATGTAAGTTACAACATTCAGCCCAATGGTTACTTGCAAGCTAGCAATCAAATCGTATTGAATCAGCTTACGTTTGGCGATAAAGAGCCTACGTCTGCTAAAGATCTGCCTGTTAAATTGGCTGTTGCTTTGTTACAGGACAGCAATGGAGTGATAAATATCAACTTTCCCATCAGCGGCTCCATGGATGACCCGGAGTTTCAGATAGGGCCTATTTTGGGTAAAGTATTTGGCAATATTATTCAAAAAGCCGTTTCCTCACCGTTTAGTTTGTTGGCATCTGTTGTCTCCAGCGATGGAGATGCGGACATCGATCCAAGCCGGATTGCATTTGCTGCAGGTAGTACGGGGTTGACTGAAAGTGCCCGTCTGAGTTTAGATAAATTGGCCAAAGTTATAGCGCAAAAAAAAGAATTGTTGGTGGTAGTAACGGGTTCCGCCCATGACATCACCGAGCGCCCCGCAATGCTGCGGGCTCAGTTGCAGCAACTGTTGCAAAATCACAAACGCAGACGAGCCGATGTGGCAGCCTCTAACGCAACGCAAGATGCGATGATCAGCCCTGAAGAATACCCCATTTTGTTAAAAGAGGTGTACCGACGTGCGGATATGGCTAAACCCAAAAATGCACTGGGCGTGGCGTTAGAACTCACGGTGCCTGAGATGGAAGAATTGATGCTGGCCCATATTAAACTCCCCCCGGATGCCACACGCAATCTGGCATTAGAGCGCAGTGTGGTCGTGAAAGAATATTTGCTGACACAGCAGATACCCAAAGAACGATTATTTTTGGGGGCTGTCAAAACTTTGACCGGGGACGATGGCACTGCGGGTGCTGAAATCAGTTTTTCTCTTCCATAACAGCTCCTGGGTACAATGCAAACCGCTGTTTCTCACGGGGGTGTACCGGGTCGGGTGCACTCCATGGCCAGCCACCAAACTGGTGCCGTCGGTAGTCGGCAAATGCCTGTTCTATTTCAGCTCTTGTGTTCATAACAAAAGGACCGTATTGCGCTATGGGCTCTGCAATCGGTTTGCCTTGTAACAGGAGCAATGCACCATCAGAACCTTGGCATTGCAGGTCTAATGCCTGGCTGGCATCCAATGCAATGGCAGATCTGGGAGCTATCGGCTGTCCGTTAATCTGTAACCCTTCTCCAGAGTAAAAGTACAGCATACGTCTGCTGCCTTTGCCGGTTGCGGCTGGGAGTTGCCAACGCGCACCGGCTTGTAACTGGATGGTAGCAATGGTCACATCATTGTCTTTGTCTGCGGCCCACGAATTGGGTGGTGCGGCGCAACCGCCTAGATCTCCCAGCGTTCCGGTAATGCAATGCACTTCTGAAGACAGACCCGCCGGGTCGAGATATGTTTTGCGGGTGATGGTTTCGCTCCATAGCATGGTGAAGTGCGGCTCCACCATTTTGTTGCGTGCGGGCAAATTGAGCCAGATTTGAAACAGTTCTGCTGGATTGGGCGCATCCTTGTTGACGAGTGGAAACATTTCACAGTGCACAATGCCTTTGCCTGCAGTTAGCCACTGCACATCGCCACTGCCAAAGCGTGCTGTGGCACCCAAAGAGTCAGAGTGGTCAATCAGGCCTTTTTGTACGATGGTCACCGTTTCAAAGCCACGGTGCGGATGTGCCGGAAAACCCGGTACTGCACTGCCGTGGTACATGTTCCAGCCGTCTTTATTGGCAAAATCCTGCCCGATATTGCGTCCTGCCAGTGAAGCATCAGGGCCCATGCGCGCGTTGCCTGGTGGGTAGGCATCGTTGTGGTGTGCACAAAACAAAAACGGATCTATGGTTTGCCACGGAAAGGCCAGAGGTTGTACGGCAAGAACGGCAGGGTGGGTCATGGTGTTGCTGTGGGTAGTGTGCGCTGCAGTAACCATTCGCGCCGGAACAGCCATTCTTGCGGATACCACAGGTTGCTCCAGGTGATTTCACCATTTTGGTGGCGACTTTTAACATGCCAGCGCGCACCCAGAAGGGTACAGTGCGGTAAGCACGGCGGAGCGCTTTGGCTCAGATTGTCTTGCAACCACACTACAGCATCAAATTGACCTATTAAGAAGTTGAGACGCTCTGTGGGCGGGAGGTCGGGTTGCAGAGTACCCGTGTTGCGGCCCTCAGCGTCATACGGCGTGATGCGTGCATGGGGTAGCACAAATTGGTAGCGCTCAAACTGGCCATTGAAGCCGTTGGGCACGGCAATCCGCTGGTTTTGCATTTGCTGTTGTGTGTTTGCTGAATAATCTGCGCTGGGAGTGCTTAATGGTTGCACCATCAGGTTGAAGGTGGCATAGACCAGCAGGCAGGCCAGTAACGCACACATGCGGGACCAGTCAGGTTTAAATAGGCTGACGCATGCCAACAAAACACCCGTTGCAGCGGCCGCCGTTGTAAGCACCATCAGGGTGGTGGTGCCAATATCCATGCCGCCAATAACCCAGCCAATGCGTCCCAAAATAATAAATGCCGGCAGGGTGATGAGCAGGGTGATATAAAACCATAGTTTGCCAATTTTTTCCCAGTGCAGCGCCATCAAAATAGCCAGCGCGGGCATGGCTGGTATCACGTAGCGGGCTGAACGTTGGCTGGGCAGGGTAAACACAAGCAGCCAAATCAGCAGCCATAGTGCCAACATGGTTTCGCTTTTTGAAAGCGTCCAAGCCGCTGATCCTTTGTATTTGCTGCTAATGGCGCTAGATAAGCCCAACCAGGCCAAACCGATCACTGGAAAAGCAAAAATGCCGGCATTTTCGGGGTACGCCAACAACTGCCCCCACATCGGGTAGTTGCCAAATAGGGCAGCGTGCCAATACCCTTTGGGGGTGTTCATTTTGCCCGCGTTTTCAGTCAGAATAAACTCCTGCCATACTGCGGCGGGCTGGGGGTCGAGTACAAACCACAGTCCAAAAATGGCCAATGCCAGTGTGCTGCTCCAGGCTACTTTGGCCGAAATGAACAAGGTTTTGCCCCACTGCAATGGTGTGTGTTGCAATAGCAATAGTACCCACAGCGTTATTGCAGCTGGTGCAATCAGCGCAAACGATTTATAGGCCAAACCCAGACCCAAAGCCAGCCCCATGAGGGTAAAGGCCATCCAAGAGGGGAGGGAGCTGGCATTTGAATTGTTATTTGTTCGTGTTTGCAGCCAGAGCACTCCTAGCAAAGGTAGTGCCATCCAAAATGTCTCAGGTGCTGACGTTACATACACTCTGCAGTAGCGGAAGGTGGAGAAAAAAGCCAAATAAATCAGCACCGCCAGGCAAGCGGTGCGCACCTTGTTGCTCATGCGTAGGGTAATTAAACCAATACCTGCAGCGGTTAAAAAGGTATAAACCACGCTTGGCAAACGCAGGGCTAGTAATGACCAGTTGTGTCCCCAGTTGCCTGCAAGCATGGCTTGCCAAAAAAGAAGGGGCGGCTTGGTGTTGCGCATGTTTTCCAGCTCCGAGACCAGTGGCAACCAGTGCCCTGATGCCGCAGTGAGCCGGGCAATATGGATGTATACCATTTCATCGCCATTGGTGGGGGCATAGGCTCCACCCAATCCAAAGAGGTAGAGCAGCGCCGAAGCCAATACCAAGCCCAGCCAAATTGTGTTCGGACGCTGTTGCATGGCAGAGCTTAGCGTTTGCGGAAAGTCCAGCGGTCGTTAGCCAAAAAGTTGCTGACGCTGGCAATTACAATCGCAATAACGTTGGCCAGCATGTAGTGCAAAGCGTGCGCCAGCCACAAGGTCAATACGTACTGCAGTGCAATCCCGAACCACGATGCCAACGCATATTGGCTCAGTTGCATCATCCAAGTTTGTAGCCTGCTGCGGGTATTGCCTTGGGTGGCTGCATGCACCTGTGCCGCAAGAATGCGGTCAGACCAGGTCCAAAGGCGGTTCCAGGTGAAGTTGTTAAGTGTTGCCACTGCAATTGCCACGGCCAAAGAAGCGTACAGGCGGCTGCGTGGTGCTTCAATGAACTGAAAAACATATTCTTGGCATACAAAAAGCACTGCCATGTTTACAACGGTACCACTCGCACCTACCAGCCCGAATTTGATATAACGAAAGCCCTTTAACCATTCGATCAATGAAAAAATGCGGCTTTGCAGGCTGGGGTTAGTTGTCATGCGTGGGTTGTTGCGGTGCTACTGCTCAAAAATTGCAGGGCGTCAGCCAGTACCGGATCAGGAGCAATACGTTTGAGGCACTGGTTGTCGCCATCACAAAAGGTTAGGCGATGATTGTAAGCGCTCAGGCACGGCGAACATGCAATGCCAGATTCCAAAATTTGGGTGCGTTGACCTAATGGTCCGTACAGTTTGCCGGTTTCAGGGCCAAAAAACACCATGGTTTGAATCGGCGTAAGCGTTGCAAAATGGCTTGGGCCACCATCGTTGGTAATGAGCAGGTGCGATGCATAAAACAGCATCAGCAACTCACGGATGCTTCGGGTGTAGCCGGTCAAGTCAATGCACAGGGGGCTGCCGGTTTTTTGCACTAGGCTTTGTGCCAGTAACGCATCGTCCTTGAGTCCAATCAGACCCACCGCATAACCCGCCTTGCACAGTCCTTGTGCAACACGGGCGTAATGTTCTTCGGGCCAGGCGCGGATGGGCAAAATACCACCGCCAGCGTACATCAGCACCACTTTGCGATTGTTAAAAATGGGGTGGTCGCTGAGTAGTTTTTGTTGGTAGGCGGCAAGCTCAGCTTGAGAAAAGTTGACCGCTAACTCGGTGGCCACGGGCGTTTCACGAATCGGTGCAGCCTTGTTTAGGGGCGCACCGTGGTTGGTGTTCAGCGCATCTACCAGCGACAAAAATTGTTTGCTAATATGCTGGTAGGGGTTATAGGGAATGGCATGGTTGATAAAGCTGCCTCGGTACAAGCCTTCTTGCGTATGCGGGGTAAAACCTACACGCACTGGCGCACCAGTACCAAAAGCCAGCAAACTGCTGATGCGTGAAAATAACTCGCAGTCAATTACGGCATCCAACGGCAATTTGCGCATGCTCCAGCACACTTTCAGGATGTCGCGCAATAAAGAAAAACCAGAGCTGTCGTCCAGCGCATGCAAGTGTTGGGGTTGTGCTAAAGCCAACAGCTTAGAGACTTCCTGATTTTTTTTGAGTTGCAGAACATGCACGGTGGCCGAGGGATGGTTGCGGCGAATGGCTGCAAACATGGGGCCTGCCAGCACAATACTGCCCATTTCAGACAGCAAAATAACCAGAATGTGGCGCGGCTGTGCCGGCAAAGTAGCCGTTTTTTGCCACTTGCGGGTCAGCCGCACCCAGCAAGACACAAGGCCGCACAGAAACTGGCCTATCCAGCGATCAATCCAGCGTTGTGTCTCGAGCTTCATTTACAACCCCGCTGCAGCGCGCAGAATTTGCGCTTTGTCAGTACGTTCCCAAGAGAATTCGGGCTCTTCGCGCCCAAAGTGACCGTAGGCAGCAGATTTTTCATAAATCGGGCGTAGCAAGTCGAGCATTTGAATAATGCCTTTGGGTCGCAAGTCAAAGTGTTGGTTTACCAAAGCAGCAATCTGGTCGTCAGGAATCACCCCTGTACCTTCGGTGTACACGGTCACGTTCATGGGTTTGGCCACACCAATGGCGTAAGCCACCTGAATCTGGCACTGACGCGCCAGACCGGCGGCAACAATGTTCTTGGCTACGTAACGCGCAGCATAAGCGGCGGAACGGTCTACCTTTGTTGGGTCTTTGCCGCTGAAAGCGCCGCCGCCGTGGGGGCAAGCGCCACCGTAGGTGTCTACAATAATTTTGCGGCCGGTCAAGCCGCAGTCACCTTGCGGACCACCCACCACAAAGCGGCCTGTGGGGTTAATCAAATACTTGGTGTCGCTGGTAAGCCAATCTTTGGGTAACACGGGTTTGATGATGTCTTCAATCACGGCCTCAATGAAGGCGGGCTTCATTTTGGCGCCGTCGCTCATTTCAGGGCTGTGCTGGCTGGAGAGTACCACGGTGTCAATGGAGTGCGGCTTGCCATCCACATAACGCATGGTGACCTGACTTTTGGCGTCCGGGCGCAAAAAGGGCAGGCGCCCATCTTTACGCAGTTGCGCTTGGCGCTCGACCAAACGGTGTGCATAGTAGATCGGTGCGGGCATCAATTCGGGTGTTTCGTCACAGGCATAGCCGAACATCAGACCCTGGTCGCCGGCACCGGTGTTGAGGTGGTCATCCGACGCATGGTCTACGCCCTGGGCAATGTCGTTACTTTGCTTGTCGTAGGCTACCAGTACCGCGCAACCTTTGTAGTCAATGCCGTATTCGGTATTGTCATAGCCAATGCGCTTGATGGTGTCACGTGCAACCTGAATGTAGTCTACGTGCGCATTGGTAGTGATTTCGCCGGCCAGCACTACAAGACCTGTGTTGCACAGGGTTTCAGCCGCAACGCGCGATTTGGGGTCTTGTTTAAAAATCGCATCCAAAATAGCATCAGAAATCTGGTCGGCCACCTTATCGGGGTGCCCTTCAGAAACGGATTCGGATGTGAATAAAAAGTCGTTCGCCATCAATAAATCTCCAAAAAATTAAAAAATCGAGCCCGCGCTGCTTGGGCTTTTGGAGCTTCGGCGAACGCTTTAGCAGTTTTGTCCGTTAGGACAGGGCACAATGGCAAGCTTTATGAGTTTGCTAGTGTGGTCGTCGCTCTGCAAGTAGTTCATTAACTCAGCGACATTTAGAATTCTATATCAGAGATGCTTCTTTTTTTCAAAATTCTGTCGCGCTTACCCTTGTGGTTGTTGCATGTCATGGGTGCGCTGTTTGGTTGGCTGATATTTATATTATCAGCTTCTTATCGCCACAGCTTTAGAGCCAATGTCTACAAAGCCGGTTTGCGCTGGTGGCAATGGTGGTCTGCCGTTGGTGCTGCTGGTAAGTTGGTGGCTGAAATTCCACGTTTGTGGATTGGTAAGCCTGTTAAAGTCACGTGGAATGGCGAGCAGCTATTGCAAGATGCCCTAAAAGCCGACAAAGGCGTGGTTTTTTTAACGCCGCATTTGGGTTGTTTTGAGATTACGGCGCAGGCTTATGCCGGGCACTATGGTCTGAATGGTCGCCCCATGACGGTACTATTCCGTCTGCCGCGTCAGCAGTGGCTGGCCGATTGGGTGCGTGCTTCCCGCCAAAGGCCGGGTATGGATACCGCTCCCTCGACGCTGGCAGGTGTAAAGAAGCTGTTCAAGGTGCTTAAATCCGGG
>CALPVM020000062.1 GCA_943327015.2 Akkermansia muciniphila | reverse complement strand
TGAAGACGCATCGGCTCTAGGTTGGGGTCTAAATGTGCTTCTTCCAATTGGTCTTCCAGCCAGAGGCGTAGTTTGGTGTAGCCAAGATCCATCAGCCCATGGCGCACGCATGAAACTGGGTGCCCCAAACCCAATGCGGCTGAATTCACATATTTTAAAAACCGGTACGTTAAGATTGGGTCTTCACCCAAGCGGTGTTCCAGCTGTTCCAGAGACTCGTCGTCGTCAATGGCCAGAATTAAATGCTCAATAACGAGCCGTGCTGGTTGTATTTTGGAAAATCGGTAGCCGTGCAGTATTTCCTCCGTGGGCCAGCCAATCACGCCCCAAGCCCCTTGTTGATCCAGTGCATGCTCGACCAAAGTTTTGCTACCCAAACCCTCATACACTTGATTGCACAATACCGGGCTAGACAAAACTGCTGCTCCACCATATTGAGATGCGGGAAATTGGCGTAAAGCAACCCTTAAACAAACCAACGCTTCATTCGGCGTTAAAGAGCGCAGCGTTTTCAAGAACCATCCCTTGGCATGCAATGCCGGTCCGTGTCCCATTTCGCCACGCCAAACCAAGCGCGCACCCCGGGCGTGTGCCGCTTGAAGTTTTGTGGCTATCTTGTCGTTCGACGTGTAGTGCTCCAAAACTTCAATCCACGGGCTGTTTGCAGTGGCGTGATCAAGCACATCTTCAAGTAAGCTGCTAGAACGGATACTCAGCAGCACCACAGGTGCGGATTCGCGCCAAAGAGAATCCAGTGCTTCTAAAAGATGTCGCGCATCTACAGCGTGGTTGTTCAAGGGCTCTACCTGAAGGCGAAATCCTACGATTACCCGACTCTGACTCCAGATCGGTTCATAGCTCAAAGTGATACTTCCAAGAACAGTTTGTGACATGGCTGTTACCTTATGTATTCAAACAATGACAATTTTTGGACTTGTGCATACGACTGCAACGCCGCCTGATAGGCCGTTTGTTGATTCTGAAAATCCGAAATGCCCTTGACCATATCTAAGTCTTCTGCGCGAGAACGGTTGGCTTCCAGTTCGGTGTTGAGTTTGCTGTTGCTTTCTGTAATGCGGTCTGCGCGGTTGAGCAATTCACCGGCTTGTCCGCGTACTGCCATAACCCGGTTAAGGCCAGCATCAATGGCATTGAGTGCCTGAACCACGGCTTGGCTGGAGCTTGCACCATTGACGGCGCTCCCGATATTGCGAACGGCATCATCCAGTGCGCTGAAAATACTAGGCCGCGGCTTGATGTTGATGGTGTCACCAGCTGCAGGGGTTCCATGAATATTCAATGTCAATGCCGGTTTTTCTGGTGCCAGTTGCGGCAGTATCTCAACCGTAAAGTTGGCCGGTTTGTTGGCTGGATAATCAGGCACCACAAAAGGTCCTGTGGAGGGGAGATTTGCTCCTGTAGCTGTGGTTTCGGTAATTTTGTAGGACAGGGTGTTGGTTCCAGCACTTGCGCCCGGTAAAACATCAATGATTTCAATTTCGAAACGAGAGTCGTTAACTTTCGATGCGTTCGTCATGGATACGTTGCCGGTGCTCAATGATCTGGGGGCAGTAATTGCACCACTACCCGAAAGATCCTTCACTGTGACGTCATAAATGCCATCACGCGCAGGCTGGAACATAAATGCACTTTCACCATCCAGTGCGTACGGAATGGAATTCACCGTACTTCCTGTTTGTCCGGGCAGACCCTTGAACGTGTAGTCTAAGGGGAGTTCACCCGGACCTTGAAAAGGTTGCGACTCACTGCCCAAGCCGGCAAACAAGGGCATCCCGTTGCTGTCGTTGCGGTTGGCAAGATTGATGATGTGCTCTCGCAAACTATTAAGTTGTCTCCCAACAATGCTGCGCTCTGCAGCAGAGTACGAACCATTACCAGCTTGTACTACCAGCTCACGAAATTCCTGAAGCCTGTCAACAACTTCACCCAACGTGCTTTCAGCCATTGTGATTGCATTACGCTGTGCTTCCAGTGCCCGCTGGTCGGCTGAAGTACGGCTAATTCGAGTGAGGGCACGTTCAGCTAGAGCCGCGCCTGTAGGGTCGTCGCTCGAACGAATCACTTTTTTACCAGAGGTCAAGTTTTCTTGTAACTCTGCTAATGTGTTTTGACGTGTCGATATGTTTTGTAGCGATTTGTCGTAGAAATTGTGCGATCCCATACGGGATAAATACGAGGCGGTCATGGTGATCTCCTAGCTGCATGCATCTTATCGACCTACACTTTGCATCAGGTTGTCAAAAAGGGTTTGCGAAATTTGTATCATTTTGGAAGAAGCTTGGTACGCCTGCTGGTATTGCAGCAGTTTGGCAGCTTCTTCATCCAGATTGACCCCAGAGACTCCGGTTCGGGCAGTTTCCAGATTTTGAGAAATATTGCTGGAAACTTCAGCGGTGTAATTGGCGCTTTGGGTTCTAACACCAATTTGAGAAATCAAGCTGGCATAACCATCGGTCAATGTGGCGTTGTCAAACAGCGGTTTATCGCGCAAGTTCATCATGGCAAATGCATTGCCTGCATTCAACTTGAAATCCGTCTTAATGGTTTGATCCATGATGTCATTGACACTAAAGGTGTCCCCGTTTTGCGGGGCACCTTGCAGCACCAACTCCCAGTCATCCGATTTAATGGGCGAGCCGGGTAAGTAGGTAAATGAGCCAGGCACATCTGTGCGTGTATATGATGTGGCAGAGGTAAAGTTGATAGTTACCTTTGGAAGATCGGCGGATGTATTGCTTAAAGCGCGCAGCGAAGTTTGTTGCAAACTACCTTTGTTGTTTGTGCCCATTGCACCTACAACCGGACTAGCCACAGCCAGTGCCCGTGGGGTAGCAAAAAGACTGCCCATGCCCGATGACGCAGTGCTAAATGGTTTAATTAGAAAGTGGTCGCCTTGGGACGGAATGGCTCCATTATTTGCAATTGAAAACTCAAGACCATCTACCTCTGCAATGGTTGTGGAAGATGCACCATTGGTGGGGAAACTAAAAACTTTGCCATCCGATTGGCGGATAATTTTGCCGGTAGAGCCTGTGTCAAAAGACAAAAGGTAGTCAGAAGGAACTAAGTTTGCAGCATTTTTAACCGATAAACCGAGTTGCAGACCTTTAGTATTGCTTCCATCTGCGGGGCTTAATATGTTTTCACCACCAAAAACAACCGGCTTCAAAATATCAGTACCGATGTTGCCGTCCAAATCTAGACCCAACTTATGTTGCTTATTTAGTTCGGTGGTAATGGTTACTGCCATGCGTCCGAGCAGGTTGCGGGCCTCGCTCATGTCTGAGTTTTGAAATTTGATCAACCCTGCAATTTCTCCTCCACCCAGGCTGGACTCTTCTAAGGTAAAGTCAGTGTTGTTGCGTGTAATCACCAGTTTTTTATGTGTTTTGTCCCCAAAGTTATCTTCTTGTAGCGATAATTTTCCTACCGTAGTGTTCAGAACCAAGGGTTGGCTGCTGGACAGAAACACACCCAGCGTTCCATCGGAGGCCATAATCGATGTGGTTTTGACATATTGGTTCATCTCGCGCACCATCTGGTCGCGTCTGTCCAGCAAGTCGTTGGGGGGCTGACCTATGCCGTTGGTACGGGATATTTGCAAATTTATATCTGCGATATTCTTAGCCAGATTGTTAACAACATCAATTTTGTTGCTGGTCTCAAGTTCAATGCTTTTTTGCAGATCGCCCATGCGGTTGGAGGTCGCAACAAACCGCGAAGCCGTTTCGTCTATGCGGGTGAGTGCTACCGAGCGTGCTGTCAAATCAGTAGGCGTTGCAGCCACATCTGAGAATGCGTTCATCATATCGCTGACAGCAGCCCCCAAGCCATTGGGCCCTGTTTCAAAAATAGTTTCAAGTTGCTTGAACTTTTCTGCGCGGGTTTTGTCCAGTGAATAATTAGAACTGGCGACATCGGATTGGCGCGTCAAATAATCGTCCAATTTGCGCTCAATCGTTTTGATGTCAACGCCTTTGCCAACAAAACCATATCCGGTATATTGGCCTGGCAAGTTTTGCATCACCACGTTTTGGCGCGAATAACCAGGCGTACTTACATTGGCAATATTGTTGCCAGTCACTTGCAAGGCGACTTGGTTCGCCTGCAATGCTCTGGTGCCGATGTTTACAAGGCTCATAATGCGCCCCGATTACGCTTGTACACGGCGCAGTTGCAGCGTCGTGTTAATGGCGCGGCTTAACTTGTCCGCATAGTGGGGATCGGTGGCGTAGCCCGCTTTTTGCAGCCCGCTGGCAAATGCGTGTACCGATCCGGTTTGCTCACGAACTTTGGCGTAGCGCGGGCTTTCAGAAATCAGGCGTGCATAGTCTTTGAATGAGTCTTCGTAAGAGTCATAAGCTCTGAAGCGCGCTACTTTTTTCTGTGCAACACCATCAACATATTCGGTGGTTGTTATTTCGGCAACCTTACCTTTCCAATTTGCGCCGGCTTTAATGCCAAACAGGTTGAAAGAAGGTGCTCCACCTTTTGCTTTGATTTCGCTACGACCCCATCCAGTCTCATGTCCAGCCTGTCCCAACATAAAACTTGCCGGTATGCCGGTCGCTTGTTCTACCTTGTTCGCGGTTTCGGAGTGTTTGTTCACAAAGTTAGCTTGGGTTTCAGTAGGCTTGCGTCCGCCAGAAATATTGGCAGCGGGCAGCGGAGTTGCATATTTTTTACTGAGTGCGGTGGTCGTTACGCCGGGCGTAGATAAATTACCAATGCTTGAGTTGGTGGCGGCTGGTTGATTATCAACGCCCATTTGCCGGCTAAGTTGCAGAGCAATAATGTCCGACAAGCCACCTGGCTGGCCCGAGAGTTGTACCGACATCTGCTGGTCCATCATGTCTGAAGCCAGATCGCCCCCAGGGCTGTCTAACATGCCGGATTTCATGGTGGCTTCGCGCATACTCTTAATCAGTTCACGCATAAATAGCGACTCAAACTGCTTGGCAGTTTCCTTAATCGCTGCTGGATTGTTTTGGCCCGCCTGGTGTTTGAGTCCGCCCAATGATTGAACATCGGTTGCCAGCCCTGTGGGGATGTGTAAAGCGTTTGTCGAATTTAAAGATGAAAGGCTCATGTTAAATTACCTCCAGCTCTGCATTTAAGGCACCGGCTGATTTGATGGCTTGCAAAATGGCCAGCAGGTCTTGCGGTGTAACACCCAATGAATTCAAGGCCTTCACAACATCAGAAAGTTGGGTGGCAGCTGGAATTTGAATGACCTTGCCGGCATCATTTTTGATTTCGATGCTGTTTTGTTCGGTCTGTACGGTCTGTCCACCAGAGAATGCATTCGGCTGGCTGATAACAGGCGTGGAGGTGATGCTGACCGACAAGTTGCCATGTGCAATAGCGCAGGGGCCTAAGGTGACAGCCTGATTCAAAACTATGGAGCCGGTACGCGCATTGATAATTACTTTGGCTGCAGCAATCGATGCTTCAATGGGGAGTTCTTCCATCTCGGCCATAAAGCTGACTCGTTCGTTTGGATTAATGGGTGCTTTGACTTGTACGCTGCGGCCATCCAGAGCCTGAGCGATGCCATCGCCAAATTTGTCGTTGATGGCTTTGGCTACTTTTCGGGCAGTTTGAAAGTCGGTAGCGTTCAGGCTTAGATTAATGGTTGCACCGTCTTGCAGCGTGGTTGGCACAGAACGCTCCACTTGGGCGCCGTCCGGAATACGGCCCGCACTGAGATGATTCACCTGCACTTTTGCGCCACCTGCGGCTGCTCCCGCGCCAGCAACAATCAGGTTGCCTTGGGCCAAGGCATAGACTTCGCCATCGGCGCCACGAAGGGGGGTTGTAATCAGGGTACCACCTTTGAGGGATTTGGCATTGCCCAGCGAAGAAACGTTAACATCCACCAACTGTCCTGGTCGGGCAAAAGCGGGAAGTTGTGCTGTTACCAGTACAGCGGCTACGTTTTTCATTTGCAGTTGGTTCATTGATGCTTCGGAGAGCGTCATTCCAAGCTGCTGCATGTAGTTTTTTAATGCCTGACTGGCGTAAGGCATTTGTGTGGTTTGGTCGCCGGTTCCATCCAGTCCAACCACTAAACCAAAACCAGTCAATTGGTTGCTACGCACGCCTTCAACGGAGGCTACTTCTTTAATGCGGTTAGCGCTTGCCAGCGTGCTGAAAATTAGCAGGCATATCGCCATACCCCACTGGGCTGATAGCCGCAGGAGCGAGTTTTTAGCAAAAATGTCTAAGGTTTTCATGGGCAGTGTCGATAACGGGGTGATCCGGATGGATCTGTTACCCCCTCGGCACTATTCTGAATAACTTTAGAAAGGGCTAAAGCTTAAAAAGAACCGTGATAACCAGCCAAATGTCTGGGCTTCGCCTTGGGCTCCTCGACCTTTCGATTCAACACGAACATTTGCTACCTGAGTTGAATTGATTATGTTGCCTGGTTGCATAATGCGTGGGTCAACCGTACCCGAAAATCGCAGCACATCTACGTTTTGATTTACGCCAATTTGTTTTTCACCCAGCACCACCAGATTGCCGTTGGGTAAAACTTCGATCACGCTCGCAGATATAGAGCCAGTAAATGTATTGGTACTTTCAGTGCCACCTTTGCCCGAGAACGTGTTGTTGCTAGATGCACCAGTTTTGAAGTCTGCCAGACCTTCAGGCGTTTGAAATGGCAATGCAGAAATGGACGATGACAAGGATGCGTTGCGATCCACGGTTGAAGCGGATTTTTGACTTGCGCTTACATTTTCCGAGATCATAATGGTAACAATATCGCCCACTCCACGGGCGCGGGGGTCTTCAAAGCCCGGCCGGTAGTTGGATGCATTAAACAGACTGCCATTGGCTGGTCTGTTAGCTGCAGCGGCAGCTGTTGGCATTGCGGGTTTTGGCTCTACAAAATCAACGGTCACTTTTTGTGGTACAGACTGGCAGCCACCGCACACCAAGCCCACAGCCACAAATATCAAGGCGAACTTAAAGCCTGAGATGTGCATTACAACTGCCCCAGTTTTTGCAGCATCTGGTCGGAGGTTTGAATGGCCTTGGAATTCATTTCATAGGCGCGCTGTGTTTGAATCATGGTTACCAGTTCTTGAACCACGTTAACGTTCGATGTTTCCACAAAGCCTTGCATTAAAGTTCCGGTTCCGTTGGAGCCTGCTGCAGCTACGTTGGGCTGACCGGATGATGCGGTTTCGGCATAAATATTTTGTCCTTTGGGGTCTAAACCGGCCGGATTGATAAAGTTGGCCAAGGTGATATTGCCAATGGGCTGGGGTGCTACGGTGCCAGGAATCACGGCAGACACCGCACCTTCAGCGCTCACAATAACGCTAGTGGCATTGGAAGGCACTGTTACGCCGTTGGCTACCGGGTAACCGGAAGAATTGACCATGCGGCCTTGGTTGTCTACTTGGAAGGCGCCATCACGGGTGTAGCCGGTAGAGCCATCAGGCATGGTTAATTGAAAAAACCCGTTACCTTGGATCGCTATGTCCATATTGTTGCCACTTTGTTGCAGGTTGCCCTGTGCAAAAGACCGGCTGGTGGCTACCGTGCGTACACCCAGACCAATTTGCAAGCCGGTGGGTAGGGTGGATTGTTCTGCAACGTTGGAGCCTGCCTGACGGACGTTTTGGTACATCAGGTCTTCAAAAACGGCATGCGATTTTTTGAAACCGTTGGTCGAGACGTTTGCCAAGTTATTGGAAATAACATCCAGCTGGGTTTGCTGGGCTTCCATGCCGGTTTTGGATATCCAGAGTGAGTTAATCATGGCTATTTCCTTTGTAGTATGTGGCTATATTAAAACCCAAATTAACCTTGCAAGCTTAATAATTTATCGGCAGAACGCTCGTTGGATTCAGCACTTTGCAGCATCCGCATTTGCGACTCAAACTGACGCGCGGCTTGTATCATGCCGACCATGGTTTCAATGGGGTTGACGTTGGAGCCTTCCAGTGCACCTGTTTGAATTCGGGCCGTGGCATCGCTGTCCAAATCATTGCCAGAGAGAGTGGTAAAAAGTCCATCATCCCCGCGCTTCAAAGGATCTTCTGCGGTGGGAGTCACCAGCTTCAGTCTGGCAATAATAGTGGCGGGTTGGTTACCAACTTTAGCACTGACCGAGCCATCTTGACCCATGGTTACGTTGGCCCCTGCTGGAATAGTAATAGGTGAGCCGTCGCTAGAGAGAACCGGTAGGCCTGTGCCCGTGGTTAATGTGCCCTCTGGTGAGACTTCAAAATGCCCATTGCGCGTGTAGCTTTCTTTACCAGACAGGCTTTGCACGCCAAACCATGCATTGCCAATCGCCATGGCATCCAGATTACGATCGGTGCGAACTGCAGGGCCTGCCGCATTAGAGTGCCCTGCTGTGGCTTCCTCGGCCAGCACACGGGTTGTTGCGCCATCGCCCCGTACCGGTACGGCACGGTAGGTGGCAAGTTGTGCCCGAAAACCATTGGTGGATGCATTGGCCAAATTGCCCGCCAGAACCGACTGCCGGTTGGCTGCGGCATTGGCGCCAGACATTGCAGTGTAAATAAGACGGTCCATGGCGTTTTGCTCCTAAAATTAACGCAAGTTAACCAGTGTAGACAATACCTGGTCTTGGGTTTTAATGGTCTGCGCGTTAGCTTGGTAGTTACGCTGAGCCACCATCATATTAACAAGTTCCCCGGTGAGGTCAACGTTAGAGTCTTCCAAAGCGCCGGCACGGATGTCGCCGAACTTGCCTACGCCGGGGTTGCCTAAAACGGGGGTGCCAGAGAGCAGGGTTTCTACATAATTGCCATTGCCGACATTGGTCAGTCCCTGGGTATTGCGAAAATCTGCCAGCACCAACACACCTTGCACCTGAGTTTGGCCGTTGGAGTAGTTGGTAATAATTTGCCCTTGGTTGTTCACGGACAAGCCTGTGAGTGAGCCCGAGGTGTAACCGTCTTGCGTGAGTTTGTTGATGGCAAAAGCATCAGAAAACTGGGTCGTAGCAGACAAGTCAATGGCCACATCGAACGGTTTAACAATACTGTTCGGGTTGGCTTTGGTGGGGTCGATGGCATAGGAGAGCATGCCTGTGGTTTCAGTTGCAGTAAAAGAACCTGGGTTAACGGTTGAATTTTTGTAGGTGGCGCTAAGCTTACCATCCTGTGTGAACTCCATTTTAAACAAGGCGCTGGCACGCTTTAAATCGGAGTCAGATACGAGTGCAAGTTCACTTTTCTTGGTGGTCAGTACTGAATTTTTGTCAGTGACCCCTGTTTTATCAAAGGCTGTGATTGCATTGGCAGCAGAAGTTGCGGTTGCCGTTGTCTTAGTAACTAATGCAGAGAGTGTGTTAATTTGAAACAGTGGTCCAGTTGCGATGGTGGCGGCCGATAGATCAGCAGCAGCTTGTGTTTTTGCTGCCTCTGCTGATGTTTTGGCAAGTGCCAATGCCGTGATAGCGGCAGTTCGCGTTGTGGCAGCGGCTGAAACTAATGCAGGGTCATTGGGTGCGCTGATGGCTGCAGCATCAGCGGCAACAGCATCGTCAAAGGCGACACGGGCTGCATCAGCAGCCGTTGATGCGTCGGTCAGTAGTGTAACCAGTGCCGGTGAAACTGTGCCTCCTGATGTAGTGTTGGCAGTATTTGCATACGCTAAATCGCCTGCAGAAAGCGTTTTAGTGGCTTCGGTGGTATTGAGCGAGGTCGTAGTGGTGGACGTCAGTTTTGCAACGTCTAAGGCGGATTGCGCCAAGGTCACTTCTGCTCTTTTGGG
>CALPVM020000061.1 GCA_943327015.2 Akkermansia muciniphila | reverse complement strand
CTAACCAGCTTCTGACAGGGCATGGAAATTCACGCCCTGCCCCATTGGCGCACGCTGGACTTTATTTCTGACCTGCATTTGCAGGCAGAGTGTCCAGCCACTTTTCATGCGTGGCAAACGTATCTTCAACACACTTCGGCTGACGCACTGTTTATTTTGGGCGATTGGTTTGAGGTCTGGGTCGGCGATGATATGCTTGACAGCGGCAACACCTTTGAGGCCCATTGCACCCAGCTGCTGCTACAAGCTGCACAGCGCATGCAAATTTTTATCTTGCATGGCAACCGCGATTTTTTACTAGGGCAGGCTTGTATGGGCGCGTGTAATGCCACGCTCATCACAGACCCCTGCGTTCTTGTTACACCGCACCAGCGTTACTTACTTACCCACGGAGATGCGCTGTGCACCGATGATACAGCCTACATGCAATTCCGCTCAGTGGTGCGTACTGAAAAGTGGCAAGATCAATTTTTAAGTCAACCCTTGGCACAACGACAGGACATTGCCCGGCAACTGCGCCAGCAAAGTGAAACCCGCAAGCAATCGGGCGCAGAATATGCCGATGTCAATAACGGGCTAGCCTTGGAGTGGCTGCAAAGCCACCAAGCACACATCATGATTCATGGTCACACACACAAACCCGCACAACACTTACTCGATGTGCAACATGAGCGCTGGGTATTGAGCGATTGGGATATGGACTCAGCCAAGCGCGCAGAAGTATTGCGCATGACCATCCCAGCACAAACTGAGCGTACTGCAAACAATTTGGCTGAAGATAATCTGCAACGTTTGTCGCTTGACACTATTGTCTGACCGCCTGCCACAGTGCGGGATTAACCTCATCGATTTGCCATGGCTCCAAATACTGCTCTGCATAGCGCAGGTACACTTTTTCAGACAAAAACACATCAAACAAATCCGGGTCAATGTGACCATTTAACTTGAACTTGTACATGATATGCATAGTCTCTGAAAGGGTCATCCCCTTTTTGTAAGGGCGATCGCGTGCAGTAAGCGCCTCAAAAATATCAGCAATGCCCATAATTCGTGCTTGTACCGACATCTGCTCGCGTCTTAAACCTTTAGGGTAGCCTTTTCCATCCATCCGTTCGTGGTGGCCTCCTGCGTACTCGGGTACATTTTTTAAATGTCGCGGCCATGGCAACTGGTCCAGCATCTTAATAGTTGCAACAATGTGGTAGTTGATGATGTCGCGCTCTTTGGCAGTCAAGGTGCCGGCACGGATCGTCAAGTTTTCCAACTCTTCATCGCTCAAAAAAGCAGCTATCGCGCCATCAGGCGCAACCCATTGGTGCATGGTTGCGATGTCTTTAACGCGCTGTATATCGTCCGGCGACATGAATTCTGCACCCCGATTCGCATTGCGTAAAAAACTGCGCTGCGTATCAAGTTCTTGCACCTGAATCTTCAAACCATCCTCAAGACTGGCTTCAGCCTGCGCATCTTTGACTTCACGCAAGGCCAACTGTGCTTTTAAAGTCGCAATTTCTTGGTCGCGTTTAAGTACTTCAAAACGGGTGTCAATCAATTCAATGCGATCAAACAAGGTTTGCAATTTGGTTTGCTTGTCAACCACATGCACAGGGGTAGTTACTTTGCCACAGTCATGCAACAAACCTGCAATCTTGAGTTCATACACATCACGTGCATCCATACTAAACGACTGCATGGGTCCTGTTTGGATCGCATTGGCGGCTTCTGCCAGCATCATGGTCAATGCAGGCACACGATCACAATGACCGGCGGTGTACGGCGATTTTTCGTCAATCGCTACGTTGATCAAACTGATAAAAGACTCAAACAAAGTCTCCATCTGCAACATCAAATTACGGTTGGTAATTGCTATAGCGGCCTGAGATGCCAAAGACTCCGCCAAACTCTGGTCGGGCAAAGAAAATGCCTGCACCTCGCCAGTCTCGGGATTTATAGCGTTAATCAATTGCAAAACGCCAATCACGCATCCGTCATGGTCTTTCATGGGCACAGCCAGAAAAGACTGTGAGCGGTAGCCGGTTCGGGTATCAAATTGCCGGGTACCCGAAAAATCAAAATTCACCGTGTCGTACGCATCAGCAATGTTGACAGTTTGGTTATGGATGGCGCAATAGGCAGCAACCAAAGCATCATTTGCTTGTCCATCAGAGTTTTTTAAAGGCAAGTCTGGAAAAACAATGGGTTTTCCGTGTGGGCCACCCATGGCAATGTTCAGCGAGTCATTGTGTAAAATTTCTACTCTAAGCGCCGCACCATCGTCTGTTGTGCGGTAAAACGTGCCCCCATCCGCATGTGTAATAGACTTAGCCGCTACCAGAATTTTTTCCAGCAAGGAGGCAAGATCGCGCTCTTTGGACAGATCTGCCCCGATGGCATTCAGTTGCTCTAAACGGCGCAACAGGGCATCAACAGAGTTCATGGCGCTCTCAACCTTTATTAAAGCAAAACTACATATTAACGCTTTAATAAAATTTTGAGAACATTTTGTAGGCGTCTTGCATCCTCGGCAGCAAAAATACCCGCCAAAACAACAGCCACATCTTGGCCCCACGTTTGGGCTGGTGCGGGAGCATTGCGTTTTGTAAGCAGTTGCAATTGCATGGCCCGGCGGGCGTTCAAATGTTCGGCTGGGGTGGGCACTTCGGCAGCCATTTCGAGTCGCAACAAAGAATCCTGAACACTCGGCATTTTTGCACTCTCTGCAGCAGCGCCAGCAACGGCTTGCACCCAGGCTGAGCGCACCGATGCGCTCACACGCGCTCCCAACTCTTGCACCGTTGGCATTTTGCCAGCATCGCGCTGCTCCCAACTCGTGATTAGCTGAGCAAGCGACTCTCCATGCGCCTGCGCTGCCAACTTCCGCAATGCGAGTTGCGCATTGTCTATGGCATCTCGCTGAGCCCTGAACGCCACATCACCCAAACGGGGTGGCATTGGAGCAAAAACTGCTTCTGTGCGTGGGCTTTCTTTTCTATCTGGACGCTTTTGCATACGTCCGGCAGGCACTACAGCGGCCGCCTCTTTTTTCATGCCGGGTCGGTCATCTCCGCGCATAGCAATCAGTGGCTTAGCCGGCATTGGTGCGGTAGCTACCTCAGCAGCTGGCTGTGCAGGCTGCTCCGCCACAGGCGTGACGGCAGTAGCTGTTTCTTCCTTGCCTTCAAGTGCACGCTCCAATGCAGCCATGGCGGATCGAATCGCTTGCGCATCAGCAGATGCATTCGCGGCTTCAAGAGCTTTAGCGGCATCTAACACCACCTTGTCACGGGCATTAAGTGTTTGCTCAGCCTTTTCGCGCTCTTTGGATTTTCGTTCAAAAGCTTCATCAATCGGTTGACGAAAGGCGTCCCACAGTTTTTGCTCTAATTTACGGTCAATGGGTACTGCGTGCACCTGCGCCTGCCAGCGCTGTTGTAAGGCTTTAACCGCATCAACGCGGAGCATAGCTGCAGCACCTAACGACTTGGCCTCTGCGATCATGGCTTCGCGCAGAGATACGCTCTGCTTTTGCAGGGTTTCCAGAGGCTCGGCAGCATGGTCAATGGCGGCCTTCCAAAGGGGTTGCAATTCGGCAAACGCCTTTTCACCCAAATGGCCAGCATTACGCCAGCGATCGCCAAACTGGTGTAAAACTCGACTAAAGCCTTTCCAGTCATTGTCCAATGCCTGACGGTTGGCTTCTGCCCATGCTTTGAGCTCCTCAATCAACGCCAAGCGCTGCGCACGATGCTCGGCAGATTCAGCTTTGACCTTTTCCAACCATACCTCAACAGTTTTGTAGGCCTCGTTGCAAGCTTCGTCAAAGCGCTTCCACAAGGCATGGTTGGGCGCACCACCTTGATCAGTTTGCTTCCATTGCTCACGCAGGCTACGCAATGTCTCTTGCAATTTGCGTCCTCCCAAAGCTTGACCTTCGGGGCGCTTGAGCAATGCTTCAGCCTTAGCCACCAGTTCCTCACGCAACTGGTCTGCGCGCCAACGCTGCCAGCCTTCCAGTTCGCCTGCGGCAGTTAATGCAGCGTGTGCCAAATTTTCTAATTTGGAATCAATAAGTTTGCCGAACTCTTTCAAGGCCTGACGTAGTGCAGCCGCTGCGCCGGCACTGGCCTTGCTGTGACCTTGATCCATTTCCTGCTCAAGGGTACTGAGCGCTTGTTTTACGGCCGCCTGCGCTTTGGCACGCACTTCGGGGTCAATCTTCGGCTTGGCTGGTTTTGTGGCCAACTCAGAGGGCAGACCGCGTGCGGCACGCAGTGCTTCAGCCCAAACGGTCACCGGCGGCAATGGCGCGGCTACATCCTGAGCCGCAACGACCGCTTGCTGTAGTGCAGCTTCAAAAGCGTCCCACACAACCAACAACTGCCCCTTTGATGCATCCAACAACGGTGGGAATTTGGCATCTACACTCGCCCAACCTGCATGATTAACCAACCCGCTGGCCTGGGTTTGCCAATGGGCTATATCTGTACGTAATGCATCCCAAGCGGCTTGGGCATCTTGCCATGGCTTGGTAGACAGCACCTCAATCCGCTGAGCCAGCAATACTGCGGCCTCACGCTGCACCTGCACCTGGTGCTGCAAATCTTCAATACCACGCACCCTTTCAAGCAACGACCCTTTGAGACCCAGCAGTGGCTCTTTGCTCAGAGGCGCTCCAGCTTTGGCGGCATCACGCTGCCAAGCCAATGCATCAGCAATATTGAGCTTTCCCATCTCTATCAGAGCCTGCGCTTTAGCCGCCCACTCGGCGGCGATGGTTTCTTGCAACTTGGAACGTTTGATATCGTCCAAACGCTCACGCACCAATTTGGCCGCGCCTTTATCTTTAACACTCAGCTCTTTAAAGGCGTCGGCCAGCAGTTCTGCTGTAGGGTTTTGAAGCAACCAATCACGTACTCGGGCGGCTCGCTCGCCAGATGTAGCTGCACTAAAAGCGCCTCCGGTGAGTTGATCCAAAGCAGACACATCATTATTTTTTGCGGGGGAAGTCGTAATCACAGTAATCTCTAAATAGGTTGGTAAACGCAATAATGCCGTATTTTCCGCTATTTAGCTTAAAAACCGTTGCAATGCTGCAAATTCAATACCGGCTAAACAGCCTATAGGTGCACACATCTAGTTTTTAGAGTTGACCCTTTGCAAAAGCGCCTTCTAGAATCCACCCATCCCAAAATTTATTAGGGATAACCCTAACCCGCTGCCGACCCCGGCATATTTCTATCGCTGCATATGTCGTGTCGACGCCGCAGGATAGAAATGGCGTACCAACCCAAACCGGGTGCGTTAAGTTTTTTTCCATTTCGGGAAAAACCTGAAACACCCGCTCAAGAAGGAAGAGCTATGACAGCGAAACACTCGTCCAAACAAGGCATACAAGTTGTCTGTAAAGACATTGCCCAAGGTTTTTTTGAAATCACCCACAACGGATTTGCCCTTTTGGGTCTTGCAGTCATGTTTGCCTGCATTACCTTGATTGCACGTCCAGATGTGCGCCAAGAAGGCGAGGTGCGACTCATTAGTTGGCTGCAAGATCGCCAAAATGGAGGCGTCGATGCAGACTCCGAGCTCTTTGGCAACCATTCCCCTAACATAACACCTGCAGCCCTCACCAAAGAACAGGCCGCCGTTGCTATGTGGCTGAGCAAGAAATACGATGTAGCCTACGACCCGATGCGTGCGCTGGTGGCAGAGGTTTACATTAGCGGCAAACAAAACAAAATTGATCCAACACTGATTTTGGCTGTTATGGCCATTGAGTCGCGCTTTAACCCCTATGCCCAAAGCTCTGCAGGTGCCCAAGGGCTCATGCAAGTGATGACCAAAGTGCACATTCAGCAATACGATGATTTTGGGGGCAAATTGGCTGCCTTCCATCCGGTCACTAACATGAACGTGGGCGTCAAAATACTAAAAGACTGCATTCGCCGTGCCGGCTCGATTGAGGGCGGACTCAAGCACTATGTTGGTGCCGCCAACATGACCCATGATGGCGGCTATGGCGCTAAGGTTATGGCTGAGTACCGCCGAATTCAGGCGGCAACTGGCAAAGCCAGTAAATCAGCCGACAATTCACAGGCCTAAATTGCCCATGATGTAAATAGACTCAGTTAAAATCCATACTGCACGCAACTGGCGATAGGTGCCCTGCTTATTCAAAGGCAGTGGCGCTGATGTGGGACACCACAGGGGAGCGTGCCGCAATCTGCCCTTTTGGGTTTTTTTGCGTTAAGCCGTTCGCCTGGGCAGCCCTGTGTCGCCAACTGCGCGCAGGTCCATTGTCACCTAGGACTGCCATGTACCACCGCAATATTCTTGTTGAACAAACTGACCCAGAACTCTGGGCTGCAATTCAGGCTGAAAACGCACGCCAAGAGCACCACATTGAGCTCATTGCCAGCGAAAACTATGCCTCCCCCGCCGTAATGGCTGCACAAGGCTCGCAACTCACCAACAAATACGCCGAAGGCTACCCCGGCAAACGCTATTACGGCGGCTGCGAACACGTAGACGTGGCTGAACAACTGGCCATTGATCGCATTAAACACATTTTTGGCGCCGATGCGGCTAACGTGCAACCGCATTGCGGCGCATCTGCCAACGAAGCAGTGTTTTTGGCTTTCTTAAAACCCGGCGACACCATCATGGGCATGAGCCTGGCTGAAGGCGGCCACCTAACCCACGGCATGCCACTCAACATCAGCGGCAAGTGGTTTAATGTAGTGAGCTACGGGCTCAATGCGCAAGAAGAAATTGACTACGAAGCCATGGAAAAGCGCGCCCATGAAACCCGTCCCAAGCTCATTATTGCAGGTGCTTCTGCCTACAGCCTTCGTATTGACTTTGAACGTTTTGCCAAAGTAGCCAAAGATGTAGGTGCTATATTTATGGTTGACATGGCACACTACGCCGGTCTGATTGCAGCTGGTGTGTACCCCAACCCCGTACCCCATGCAGACGTTGTGACATCTACCACCCACAAAAGCCTGCGCGGCCCCCGTGGCGGCATTATTTTAATGAAAGCCGCACACGAAAAAGCTATTAACAGCGCCATCTTCCCCGGCCTGCAAGGTGGCCCGCTGATGCATGTGATCGCGGCCAAAGCAGTAGCCTTTAAAGAGGCCTTGTCGCCCGAATTCAAAGTTTATCAGCAACAGGTACTCACCAATGCCCGCATCATTGCCGAAACTTTGACTCAGCGTGGTCTGCGCATCGTCAGTGGCCGTACCGAAAGCCACGTCATGCTGGTCGATTTGCGCGCCAAAGGCATTACCGGCAAAGAGGCCGAAGCGGTTCTAGGCAGCGCACACATGACCATTAACAAAAATGCCATCCCCAACGATCCCGAAAAACCGATGGTTACCAGCGGCGTGCGTATTGGCACCCCTGCCATGACCACACGCGGCTTCAAGGACGAGGAAGCACGCGCTACCGCCAACCTGATTGCCGATGTGCTGGACAACCCACGTGATGCAGCCAACATCGAAGCGGTACGTGCCAAAGTGCATGCGCTCACAGCACGCTTTCCAGTGTATGGTTAACACGCAGTACCCAGCAGAATGAAATGCCCTTTTTGCAACCATTCTGAAACGCAGGTCACTGAAACCCGTCTTTTTGAAGACGGGGTGTCGATTCGACGCAGGCGCCAGTGCGGTGCCTGTGACAAGCGCTTTACCACCTACGAGCGCGCCGAGGTCAGTTTTCCGGTCATCGTCAAAAAAGATGGCCGGCGCATTGACTACGATGCCACCAAATTACGTGGCTCTTTTACATTGGCCTTGCGCAAGCGTCCGGTTAGCACTGAGCAGGTAGGTGCGTCCATTGAGCGTATCGAAGAAGCGCTGCTTACCGCTGGACAGCGCGAAACACCCTCCTCCCGCATTGGCGAATTGGTTATGCGCGAACTGCAAAAGCTCGTCAAAGTAGCATACGTGCGCTTTGCCAGTGTGTACCGCAGCTTTGAGGATATTGATGAGTTCAAGACTTTGGTGGATGAGGTGAGCAGGTAAATTTTGGCAAATACCGCGCAGCCCCAATTATTAGCTGCTCTTGAGCTTACAGTTAGCATCTGTGTCGCTGGTAGGTTTACAGATTCGAATTCTTCCAGTTACGGCTATTATGACCCGCCTTGTCTCTGCAAACTTCTGGCTGCCTGAGAGGTCTTTTCTTTCAATGTTAAAAGTTAAATTATCTCCAACCACGTCTGGAAAACCGGACGATCTGAATCTGATATACGGGTTTGCACGCATAGGATCTGCAGATCCGTCGGCCTTTATGGCGAAATAGCTTGGTAACGGTTCTCGACTAAGTACTACTTCATCCATCGTAGAGGAGTAAGTTGCAGAATTATCCACATCCACAAACACGACCCAGCCGCTTTCCCAATTGGAACCATCCATAGGTGCAACTATAGCGTTACGACCGCGCTTCATAGCCTCGCCACGGGCTGCATTGATTCCGGAAAGTAATGAATTGGCAGCTGAGGTAAGCTCCGAATTACGCTGAAACGCCACAAAGTTGGGAGTTGCCACGCCCATTAAAATCACTGCCAACGCCAAAGTCACCAGCAATTCAATGAGCGTAAAACCTTGATGCGTATTTGGTGTGGGCATTATTTCCAACACACGCCAGGTTTGGATCCAGTGCAATCTTTTACACCTGAAGTCGTAATACGCAATGTACCAGCCTCTGGATCTGAATCAGTTTTTTTCAGCTTGGCCTCTAAGCGTACACATTCCTGAATGGTGAGGCTTCCATCACACAAAGACGCGGATAAAGTGTAATGCGAGTTTTCAAAATTATCACCCGTAAACGCCTTGAATGGCACCACCGAAGGGTCAGTCGTGCCATTGTTTGCCGTTGTAAACTTCAAATAGGTATTGCGCTGGGTCATATACCGCTCTTGCTGCTGCAGTAAATCCATTAACGCCACCTGCGCCTCGGCACGCCGACCTTTAAGTACGGAGCTGTTGTACGATGGATATGCAATACCAGCAATGATGCCAATGATTGCAATCACCACCATCAATTCAATCAAACTAAAACCAGCTGTTAAAAGATGTTTCATGGACTAGTATTCCTTACTTGTTGATAATCATGAATTTGACGCCAGCTCAAGCGACCAGCAACAGTGTCTGAGGTAATTGATGTATGCGTTGCAACACCGTCGGACCCCTGCTGTAAAGTTTGTGTAGTGATCGATTTAATGGTTTTACCGGTACTATCTTTGGGTGAATATTTACGAGCACTCACAACCTCTACAGTCATCGTTTCACCCAAAATTCCCACCTTGGATTGCTCAGAAAGACCGTTGCCCCCAACAAGCGATAAGGTGTACTGCTTTCCTGTGCCTCCAGAAGAATAACAGCTACCAGCAGCACCAGAAACCGTTGGGATCAAGGTTCCAAAAAGCAACTTATTATCCAAAAAAGACGCACTGGTAATTTGCCGTTCACGTGCGTTTGGAAAGTCAAAAAACCATCCAGATGCTACAGGATTGGGTTTTTTTCGATCTATATCTTTGTCCATCGGGCGACCAAAGGTAAATGGCTCCACCAAAACATTGCCCGATGTGGTGTTTACACTTCCGATTTGCAATCGCCCTCTGCCACTAATGGCACTGGTACCAGCGGGCTTATTATCTGCGCTTGCCAGTCCATTGTCATACAACAAATAAGCAGACTGGGTAGTGGAACTCACATCCGAACGCTCAAGGTATTTGCCGGTTCCAAAAAACACAAAGCTTGTGGCCTCTTTAGGGCCGGAAGTTATGGTGGGAGCCACAGTGATAGGCTGGACTTTACCCTGTGCATCCTTGGCAGTAAAAAAAGGATATGGCGCAGGT
>CALPVM020000060.1 GCA_943327015.2 Akkermansia muciniphila | reverse complement strand
TGCATTCCTATGATGGATGGACCCAAAGTATATGGTGTGATGCAATTTGCTGGTAGCCAAGATCATTTCAGCTTTATGCCGGAAGATGAGGGATTTGCACTCACTATTGCTCGCATGACGGTTAACACCATCAAAAACATTCAAATGGTGTCTGTTATTGAAGAGCAAAACCGCACTTTGGAAGAAAAAATTCTGCAACGCACCGCAGAACTGCGTCAAAAAACCAATGATGTAAACAGCATGTTACAAAACATGCGCCAAGGTATTTTTACTATTATGCGTGGTGGCTTGATTCACCCCGAGTACTCAAACTACCTTACAGAAATATTTGAAACCAAAGATGTAGCCAACACAGACGTTTTTCCATTCTTGTTCCATCGTAGTGATGTCGGCGGCGACTTGCTGAATCAACTCGAAGCAACCGTTGACTCGATGATTGGCGAAGATGCCATGAACTTTGAATTCAACGCCCATCTTCTGGTGCATGAATACACCAAATACTTTGATGACGACAAAACCAAAATTTTGGAGTTGGACTGGAATCCGGTTCTCAATGCCAATGGCAACATAGAAAAGTTAATGGTTACCGCACGCGATGTTACAGAACTCAAAGCGCTGCAACGCGAAACCGAGAAGCAAAAGGCTGAGCTGGACATCATTGGACAAATACTCTCAATTTCCAAAGACAAGTTACTGGAGTTCATTCAAACCTCTAACGCCTTTTTGGATGAAAATGAAAAACTTATTCAAACCACATCAAATCTGGATCAGCAGGTACTTGCCACTCTGTTCAGAAATATGCACACCATTAAAGGCAATGCCAGAACCTACGGTTTTAGCTACATAACCGATGCCGTGCATTTAGCAGAATCCACCTACTCCGAATTGTTAAACACAAGCGAAGCCCGTTGGGAACCGGAGGTTTTAGCGGTGCAACTAAATGATGCCAGAGAATGCATTAAACGGTATGAAGCTGTTTTCAAAGGCAAGCTGGAAGGTTTTACTACCAGTGCAACGCCAACAATGGACTTTTCTGTTCTTGAAAACATTGCTCAGGCTGTGGATGGAATCAATGAGCTTTCTGCGGTTAGCGCATTAAAAAAATCGTTGGCACTGGTTCGGGATACCATCAATGTAGCCAACTCAGAATCACTGCCCGATGTACTGAGAGGCATAGTCGATGGGGTTCCTAGCATTGCAAAACAGCTGCAAAAGGAAGCACCTCAGGTTGTTATCCATGACAATTCTGTTCGCATCAAGCGAGAAGTAGCGCCCATGATGCGCAACGTATTCATGCATATTTTTAGAAACTCCTTGGACCACGGACTAGAAGCAAGCTCTGAGCGAATTGCCAGCAACAAACACGAAAAAGGCACAATTCAACTAGATGCCATTCGTGGTGAAGATGAAATAACCTTCATTTTTGGTGATGATGGCAGAGGCTTGGCACTCAATACCATTCGTAACAAGGCCATAGCTAACGGTAAAATTTCTGACAACCAATCACTCACTGACGATGAAGTAGCAGAGCTCATCTTCATTCCCGGCTTATCAACTGCCACAGAAATTACACAGGTTTCTGGTAGGGGTGTTGGCATGGATGCCGTTAGAAAATTTCTTAACAAATACGAAGGAGACGTGAAAATAATATTCACTGACGATGCCAATAGTGCGGGATACCGACCATTCAAAATGCATATCACTCTTCCTTCCAAATTTGCTGTTTGACTTCAATCCTTTTAATTAAATTTACCGTGATGAAAATTACAGAAAATATAATCAGTGCATCTATTTTTGCTGCTTGTGTTGCATTAACAACTAGCACTGCACTTGCACAAAATATCAAACTTTGCCATGATGATGCCGACTCTGCGCCATGGCTGGTCAAAAACTCCAAGGGTCTGAACATTGTATTAATGGAAGCTGCGGCCGCCAAAACAGGTGCAAAACTCGAAATAGTTGCACTTCCTTGGAAACGTTGCTTAGGTGCAGTAGAAGATAAAAGTATTGATGGTGCAATTGCTGCCAGCTACAAAGATGATCGTGCCAAGTTTGCGGTCTACCCTACGGTTGGTGACAAACTCGATGAAGGCAAAAGACTTCATACCGAGGAATACTCACTTTACCGAGCAAAAGGATCAAACATATCCTGGGACGGTACTAAATTTTCTAACTTAACCGGGTCAGTTGGCGCGCAACGCGGCTACTCAATTATTGACAACCTGAAAAAATCAGGTGCTAAAGTCGATGAAGGTGGCGCACTAGCCAAAGACAACATGAAAAAATTGGTGGGCGGTCAAGTACAAGCTGTGGCGCTTACAACGCAAGAAGGAGATTTACTTCTTGCTACCACAGAGTTTTCCGGCAAAGCAGAGAAAGTAACTCCTCCCCTGATTCAAAAAACCTATTACACCATTTTCGGCAAAGAGTTTTACAGCAAAAATACCAAAATAGTCGATAGTCTTTGGTCTCAAATGGCTACCGTTCGAGAATCCAAAGACTACAAAGGCAAAGTTCAAGCTGCTTTCAAAAAGAAATAATCACTGTAACTGCGCCCAGGCTTTTTCCAAACGTTTTACGCTCACGGGCTGCGGAGTACGCAGCTCTTGGGCAAACAAGCTTACGCGCAGTTCTTCCAGCAACCAGCGGAACTCTGCCATTCGCTCATCGGTAACTCCTTTACGCTCAGCTACCAGACGCCAATAACGCTGCTCTAAGGGTCGCAATTCGGTCAGACGAAGTTCATCACGCGCGGGGTCTGAGCGCAGTTTTTCCAATCGCAAAGTAACCGCTTTACAGTAACGCGGGAGATGCTGCAAGCGCTCCCATGGCACATCCAACAAAAACCGCTTGCCGATCAAGCGTTGCAATTGTTGCTGTGCATCAGCTACCGCATTAATGGCATTTTTAGTGTCTTTTAATTTGCGATTTGCTCCGCCATATTCCTGCAAAATAACACCAGCCAAACGGGCGACTTCGTTGGCAATCAAAGTTAATCTTCCCCTGCCCTCTTCTACTCTGCGCGTAAATGTAGTGGCATCGGTCGGTAATGGATCCAGCAAAAAAGCTCTATCCAAGGCCAAGGACAGAATTTGCTCACGCAACTCTTCCAGCGTGCCGCCGTTATGGGCTTGCATATACTGCACAGCCATTTTTTGCACATCAGGAATGTTTTTTTCCAGATATTTCAATGCCTCTTTTATTTGCAGAGCAAATAAACGCCGCAACC
This sequence comes from Akkermansia muciniphila, assembly GCA_943327015.2. GTDB lineage: Bacteria > Pseudomonadota > Gammaproteobacteria > Burkholderiales > Burkholderiaceae_C > Allorhodoferax. The sequence goes on along the minus strand of CALPVM020000060.1, from coordinate 6,681 downwards.
CCATGCGGTGCTTTGTTGCGGCCATGTCTGGCTCATCAAACACACCAATACACACTGCATCTGACATATCGAGCAAAGCCGGAAAACCAATCAACGTTTGTCCGCCTTTATGAATCTCCAACAATTCAGGTAACTCACCAAACGTCCAGGCCGTATAACGCTGCTCATTTTCTTCCCTGAGAATGGTGTTTTCTGTTGCAGCTGCCTTGGAGCTTATTGGCTCTTTTTTATCTATGACAGGTTGCTTGACTGAGGCCTGCCCTAGCTTGAGGTTAGCCAATGCCTGAAAAGCCCCACGGGCCTGCTTACCCCATTCTGCCTTTAGTGCTGCCAGATTGCGACCCTGCCCCAATTGACGACCATGCTCGTCTTGAACCACAAAGTTCATAAAAAAATGCGGCACCAGCATATCCACCTTAATATCTGCACGCACTATGTCCAGCGAAGTCGCGTCTCTTACCAGTTTGAGCACTGCATCGGTCAGGCTTCCTTGTCCAAAACGCTCCGGCTGGTTTAAAGTTTCAGTCATGCGCGTTGCTGTGTCTGGCAAGGGAACCAAACGCGAGCGTGGCCGTTGGTGCAAGGTTTTAAGCAGCGCTTGCACTTTGTCTTTTAACATTCCGGGAACCAACCATTCGCAGCGCTCTTCATTCACCTGATTCAGCACAAACAAAGGCACTGCTACAGTTATACCATCGCGTGCATCTCCCGGGGCATGCAAATAGCTTGCAGTGCAATCCACCCCACCCAGACGAATCGTTTTAGGGAACATACTGCTGGTAATACCAGCAGCCTCATGGCGCATGAGTTCTTCACGGGTAAGAAACAACAACTGCGGATGGGCTTTTACAGCGTCACGGTACCAGCGCTCGAAACTATATCCGCTGCACACGTCTTGAGGTAGCTGTTGGTCGTAAAAAGCAAAGATCAGCTCATCGTCCACCAAAACATCCTGCCGACGTGCTTTGTGCTCCAAGTCTTCTACTTGACGAATCAGCTTACGGTTAGCATTTAAAAATGGAAATGATGCTTCCCATTGGTCGTTGACCAAGGCTTCGCGTATAAATATTTCGCGTGCACCTTGAAGATCGACTCGTCCATAATTCACCCGCCGTCCGCTGTACACAACGATGCCGTACAGGGTGGCACGTTCAAAGGCGACCACTTCGGCAGCTTTTTTTTCCCAATGCGGATCAAGCAACTGTTTTTTAAGTAAATGGCCACCCACCTGCTCCAGCCAAACGGGCTCAATGGCAGCAATGCCTCGACCAAACAAGCGCGTGGTTTCCACCAATTCAGACACCACAATCCAGCGCCCCGGTTTTTTACGCAAATGCGCTCCTGGATGGGGGTAGAACTTGATGCTACGCGCACCCAAATATTCACCCTGTGCGCCCTCACCCTCTACCTTGAGACCGACGTTACCCATCAAACCCGCCAACATGGACTGGTGTAACTGCTCGTAGCTCGCAGGGGTGGTGTTAAGCCTCCACTGGTGTTCTGCTACTACTGTATGCAATTGGCTGTGGGTATCTTTCCACTCCCGTACGCGGCGAACATTGATGAAGTTTTGCCGCAACAATTGCTCGTATTGGCGGTTGGATAACTTATGTGGAGCATTAGCTTCACCCCGGGCATCGTGAATCCATTTCCACAACTTAATAAAACCGGTGAACTCACTTTTTTCATCGTCAAACTTGGCATGCGCCTGATCGGCCTGCGCTTGCAAGTCGAGGGGACGATCTCGCACATCTTGCACACTTAATGCACTGGCAATGATCAACACCTCATCCAATGCTTGGCGCTGGCGCGCCTCTAAAATGATGCGGCCGATGCGCGGGTCCAAAGGCAAACGCGCCAATTCAGAACCTGTAGCCGTGAGTTCGTTCGCTTCATCTACAGCCCCCAGTTCTGCCAGCAACTGGTATCCATCGGCAATTGCGCGGCCACTGGGGCGCTCGATAAACGGAAAATCTTCTACACTGCCTAAGTGCAATGACTTCATGCGCAGAATCACACCTGCCAGCGAAGAACGCAAAATTTCGGGATCGGTAAAGCGTGGTCGGCCATCAAAGTCTAATTGCTCGTACAGCCGGATGCAAATACCATTAGCTACACGCCCACAACGTCCAGCACGCTGGTTAGCTGCAGCTTGGCTGATAGGCTCTACCAACAATTGCTCTACCTTGTTGCGAAAACTATAACGTTTAACGCGTGCAGTACCTGCATCGATCACAAAACGAATACCCGGCACCGTAAGGGATGTTTCAGCCACATTGGTAGCTAACACAATGCGCCGACCGCTATGGCTGTCAAAAATTCGGTCTTGTTCGGCCTGGCTCAAACGCGCAAATAACGGCAATACTTCTGCGCTGCGCATCACTGGCTGGTGGCTAAGGTGTTTGCGCAGGTGGTCGGTGGCTTCGCGGATTTCACGCTCACCAGGTAAAAAAACCAAAATATCACCGCTGTTGTGCACATCACGCCAGAGTTCGTCTACCGCATCGGCAATGGCGTTGTTTAAATCGTAGTCGCGCGACTCCTCAAACGGTCGGTAACGCTGCTCGACCGGAAACATGCGCCCAGACACCATAATCACCGGAGCCGGCCCATGGCGCGAGGCAAAATGGTTGGCAAAACGCTGCGCATCAATCGTGGCCGACGTGACAATAATTTTTAAATCGGGTCTGCGTGGCAATATCTGGCGCAAATATCCCAGCAAAAAATCAATGTTCAGACTGCGCTCATGCGCTTCGTCTATGATGATGGTGTCATAAGCCTGCAACAGCGGGTCGGTTTGGGTTTCGGCCAGCAAAATACCATCGGTCATAAGTTTGACCGATGCATCGCGGCTCAACTTGTCTTGAAAGCGCACTTTGTACCCAACCACTTCACCCAGGGGCGTATTCAGTTCTTGGGCAATGCGTTTAGCTACACTGCTGGCTGCAATACGCCTGGGTTGTGTATGGCCTATCAGCCTAGCACGCTGGCCCGCAGGGTAGTTGCATTTGCCGCGCCCCATGCTCAGTGCAATTTTGGGGAGCTGGGTGGTTTTACCGGAGCCGGTTTCACCACAAACAATTACCACTTGGTGAGAGTTTATAGCGGCAATAATTTCATCACGCTTGGCAGAAACAGGCAGTGAATCAGGAAAATGGATTACTAAATCAGACATTGCCTGCATTATCCAGCATGCAGAACATTAAAAAGGTCAGGCGCTGTCAGACTCCATAAGTGCGCCCAATGTCTTGGAGGCCTCTGGCGTTGGCGGCCCGAATTGGAAGCCAAATTTATAACCACTACCACTGACTAAAACGCTGTAAACCGGCACCGCTTGCACAGTGAATACAAAACGACGCCCGTTGTGGAAAATATCAATGTCCAATTTGACAACTTTTTTCCATGGCAGCATATCGTCCACAATTACGCTAGCACCAGTGGAGGAAACGTCATAAATCTTACCAATTACAAAACGGCCTGATGCATCACCGGTAATGCGTGCCCTGCCCGGAAATCTTTTACGGATTGCGGCACGCGCCTCTTTACCATCCTTTCCCTCAGACGGTATAAAACGTATATGGTTTGCCTCTATGGGCTTATCCAATGGTATCTGCATTGAACAATTGTACCTTTAACAGCTTTAACTCGCAGTGGCTTCCTCGGGCTTGGATTTACCTTCTTTCTTTGGTAAGGGTTGAATATCCAAGGTGACTTCTGTTTTGGATGCGTCGGCATCATCCAGATCAACGGTTAAACGACCACCATCCGTCAATCGCCCGAACAACAATTCATCAGCCAAAGCGCGACGAATAGTGTCTTGAATCAAACGCTGCATGGGGCGTGCACCCATGAGTGGATCAAAACCTTTTTTCGCCAAATGCTTACGTAATTTATCGCTAAAGGTAACTTCTACTTTTTTCTCAGACAACTGGGTTTCTAGTTGAAGCAGGAATTTATCTACTACACGTAAAATAACGTTCTCGTCCAACGCCTTGAAGCCTACTATGGCATCCAAACGATTCCGGAACTCAGGCGTAAACATACGTTTGATGTCGGCCATTTCATCACCCGCTTCACGCGGGTTAGTAAACCCAATGGTGGATTTATTCATGGTTTCCGCGCCGGCATTGGTCGTCATAATGATAATGACATTACGGAAATCAGCCTTGCGACCATTATTGTCGGTCAACGTGCCGTGATCCATCACCTGCAATAAAACATTGAAAATATCCGGATGTGCTTTTTCAATTTCGTCGAGTAGCAGTACAGCATGTGGCTTTTTGGTAATGGCCTCGGTGAGTAAACCGCCTTGGTCAAAACCTACATAACCAGGGGGAGCCCCGATCAAGCGGCTTATTGCGTGGCGCTCCATGTATTCACTCATGTCGAAGCGCAATAAATCAATGCCTAAAATATAGGCTAGCTGTTTTGCAGCTTCGGTTTTACCTACACCTGTGGGACCACTAAACAAGAAGCAACCAATAGGTTTGTCCCCTTTACCCAAACCAGAGCGTGCCATTTTGACGGACGAAGCCAAAATGTCCAACGCCTTATCTTGCCCAAACACTACGCTCTTGAGGTCACGTTCCAGGGTTTTGAGTTTGCTGCGGTCGTCATTAGACACATTGGCAGGCGGAATACGGGCAATTTTGGCCACAATCTCTTCAATTTCAGCCTTATTGATCGTCTTTTTACGCTTGTTAGGCGGCAAAATTCTCTGTGCAGCACCTGCTTCATCAATGACATCAATTGCCTTGTCAGGCAAGTGACGGTCGTTGATGTACTTGGCACTCAACTCAGCAGCTGCTTGCAAAGATGCAACCGCGTATTTCACGTTGTGATGCTCTTCAAAACGTGACTTGAGCCCTTTCAAAATTTCAACGGTTTGATCAATTGTCGGCTCCACAACATCCACTTTCTGGAAGCGGCGTGAAAGTGCCGAGTCTTTTTCAAAGATACCACGGTACTCGCTAAAGGTGGTTGCACCAATACACTTAAGCTGACCTGAACTTAGGCTGGGTTTTAACAAGTTAGACGCATCCAAGGTGCCACCCGACGCAGCACCCGCACCAATGAGAGTATGGATTTCGTCAATAAATAAAATGCCATTGGGTCGATCTTTAAGAGACTTTAAAACGGCTTTGAGACGTTGTTCAAAATCACCACGGTACTTGGTACCGGCAAGCAGCGCACCCATATCCAAAGAGTACACAATGGCATCCGCCAAAATATCTGGTACATCATTTTGCGTAATGCGCCAGGCCAAGCCCTCGGCAATCGCTGTTTTACCTACGCCAGCCTCACCCACCAACAAGGGATTGTTTTTGCGACGACGGCACAAGATTTGAACCACGCGCTCCACCTCATGCTCGCGTCCAATGAGGGGATCAATTTTGCCATCTTTGGCCATTTGATTCAGGTTTTGGGTGTACTGCTCCAGCGGGGATGATTTTTCATTTTTCTCAGCACTCGCCTCGTCAACTTCAGACGGATTTTCACCAGCCTTGGCAGCCTCAGGGGTGTCGGTTTTTTTGATGCCGTGGGCGATGTAGTTCACTACATCCAGACGCGTAACACCTTGCTGATGTAAATAATAAACCGCATGAGAGTCTTTCTCTCCAAAGATAGCAACCAGCACGTTGGCACCAGTCACTTCTTTTTTACCACTGCCGGTTGACTGCACGTGCATGATGGCACGTTGAATCACGCGCTGAAATCCCAACGTTGGCTGGGTATCTACATCTTCCGTACCCGCCGCCTGTGGAGAGTTATCTTTAATAAAATTGGACAAAGACTTTCGCAAGTCATCAATACTCGCTGAGCAGGCGCGCAGTACTTCTGCGGCGCTAGGGTTGTCCAACAAAGCGAGCAACAAATGCTCCACGGTTATAAACTCGTGGCGCTGTTGCCGCGCTTCCACAAACGCCATATGCAGGCTTACTTCCAACTCTTGGGCGATCATGTGATTTCCTTTATAGCCTTGCTGTTTAAATGAACTGTAAACCGTTTTTGTGATGTGGTGGAAAAAATACGCACTTCGCCCTATAAATCTACGGGTTCACTGACGCATTTCAACGGATGCCCAGCCTTGTACGCAGCCTCTAACACTTGGTCAACTTTGGTAGCTGCAATATCACGGGTGTAAACACCACACACACCTCGACCATCCAGATGGATTTTGAGCATGATTTGGGTTGCTGTTTCCAAGTCTTTGGCAAAAAACTCTTGAATGGTTACCACTACAAACTCCATGGGCGTGTAGTCATCGTTCAGCATCACCACCTGGTACATTTGTGGCGGTTTTACTTTTTGCGTACGCCGCTCCATGACCACGCTGTTACCATCATCGTGATGCGGTTGCTTTGCGGGAGCTACCGGTGGTTTTTTAGGAAGTTTTGTAGCCATGTATGTATTTTATCGGTTGGCTTCTATCAATGCATTACACAGGGCATTTGGAGGTTAGAAGCCATGTTTCAAGTATCAAAACTAAAAAACCGTCCAGGTCTTTAAGAGGCCTAGACGGTTACGATCGGGCAGACCTTTGAGGTTACTACATATTGTCAATCATGACTTGGCCGAAACCTGAGCAGCTAACCTGGGTTGCGCCTTCCATCAAGCGGGCAAAATCGTAAGTTACCTTTTTGCTATCAATGGATTTTTTCATGGAACTGATAATCAAAT
>CALPVM020000059.1 GCA_943327015.2 Akkermansia muciniphila | reverse complement strand
CATAGATGACCGAAAAATTCAATTCGGCCTGCCTGAAGTCACTTTAGGTTTGCTGCCGGGTGCTAGTGGCGTTACCAAACTTACCCGCCATTTGGGTTTAATGGGTGCACAAGCTTACCTTGTAGAGGGTAAATTATTCAACCCTGCAGAAGCCAAAGGACTCGGGCTGGTACATGACCTCGTGGCCCCTGGCGACAACGCACGCGCCGAGTTGCGTGCCAAAGCGCTAGCCTGGATTGCAGCCAACCCCAAAGCACAGCACCCTTGGGAGGCCAAAGGCTACAAAGTGCCGGGTGGCCTGCCCTCCTCGCCCGCCGTGGCCGGTATGCTGGCGGTGGCACCTGCCATGATAAAGAAGCAGACCCGTGGTTTGTACCCTGCACCTGAGGCTATCATGGCCTGCATGGTAGAGGGTTTGCAGGTGGATATTGAAACCGCCTTGCGTATTGAGAGCCGATATCTGGCCAAACTCATGACCGGCAGCAACGCCCGAGCCATGATTAATACCTTCTTTTTTAACCTCAATGCCATTAAAGCGGGTCAGTCCCGTCCCCAAGGTGTGGAGCGCTTTAAGCCAGGCAAAGTAGGCTTATTGGGTGCGGGCATGATGGGCGCAGGCATTGCCTATGCACAATCAAGCAAAGGCATTGCTACTGTGCTCAAAGACGTGAGCCAGGAAAAAGCCGATCTGGGTAAGTCCTACACGGCCAAAATCACCCAAGGGCGGGTCGATAAAGGGCGCATGACTCCTGCAGAACAGCAAGCTATTTTGGATCGTATTCAAGCCACTGGCGCGGTGGACGACTTGAAAGGTTGCGATCTGATTATTGAGGCCGTGTTTGAAAACCGCGAACTCAAAGCCAAGGTAACCCAAGAAGCGGAACCCATGCTGGCAGAAGGTGGCTTTTTTGCCTCTAATACCTCTACCCTGCCCATTAGTGGCTTAGCTACCGCCAGTGCTGCAGCAGACAAGTTTATTGGCATCCACTTCTTTAGCCCTGTGGACAAAATGAAGCTGGTAGAAATTATCCGTGGCCAACAAACCAGTAACGAGACTGTAGCCCGAGCCTACGACTACGTACAGGCTATTGGCAAAATACCGATTGTGGTGAATGACTCACGCGGCTTTTTTACAAGCCGTGTTTTTGGCACCTTTGTGATGGAAGGTGCAGCCATGCTGGGCGAAGGTATACCCGCCGCTGCCATCGAAAATGCTGGATTTCAGTGCGGCATGCCGGTCGGTCCCTTAGCAGTTCTGGACGAAACTGCGCTGACCCTGAGCCTGCACGTGATGGAGCAAACCCGCGCTGATTTTGCTGCCGAAGGCAAAGAATACATTGCCACACCCGGCGAGCTGGTGGTGGAAAAAATGGTGCATGCGCACAATCGCCCCGGCCGTGCCGGTGGTGCAGGTTTTTACGAATACCCCAAAGAAAAGGGCGGCAAAAAATACTTATGGCCGGAGCTCAAAAATCTGTTTGAAAAATCGGATGCCGAGTGGACTATTGCCGATCTGAAAGACCGCCTGCTGTACCGCCAAGCGGTAGAAACAGCACGTTGCTTGGCAGAAAACGTACTCACTACCGTTCACGATGCCAACATTGGCTCCATTTTTGGCATTGGGTTTCCGGCATGGACGGGCGGTGCTATGCAGTTTATTTACGGCATGGGCATAGAGGCTTTCGAAGAGCGCGCAGCACAATTGGCAGCAAAGTATGGCACCGGGTTTGTGCTTGATGCCAAGATAAAGGAGGCAATTCGCCAGCATCAACCAGTATATTGATCCTACAAATTAGTCTATATTACTGACTATGGAGCACCTATGCTGGCACAACTACTGAGAAGTCTTATTCTGAGCCAAGCCCTTGTTGGGTTTGGCATAGGGTATTACCTTGAATCCCAAGGCATGGGCTCTTTGGCGTGGGCAGTGGTGTTTGCTATAGGTTTGCCCTTTTTAGTCTTGGCGTGCTCCAGCTTGTACAGCGGTTATCTGTCACGTCCAACTGGTTCATGGGTAATGTGGTGCAAGGCAGTGTTGGGTGAATTTATAGCCAGTACACGCATTTTTTTGCTGTACCAGCCATGGGGGTTTCGTCCGCCGGCATTTTTACCGGCACAGCAAAACAAAGGCAAAGTCCCAGTTATTTTGGTGCACGGCTATCTGTGTAACCACCTCATTTGGCACGATGTGATTAAAGAATTGCAAGATGCTGACCACAACATCATGCCGGTGGATCTGGAGCCACTATTCACGTCCATTGACGACTATGCTGCCATCTTAGAAGCCGCTGTTCTAAAAGCCTGTCAAGAAACCTCAAGTAACAAAGTGATATTGGTCGGGCATAGCATGGGTGGCATCGCCATTCGGGCATGGATGCGACAGCATGGTACCGAGCGGGTTGCGGGGGTGATTACCTTAGGCTCGCCGCATCAAGGCACCAAACTATCACGTGGTGCACTAGGACTAAATGCTAAACAAATGGCATGGCGTAGCCCTTGGCTTAAGTCTCTTGCGGCATCTGAAACCGATGCTGTGCGTAGCCTGTTCAAAATTGCAATCACGCCCCAAGACAATATTGTTTACCCGCAAAAGGTACAGCTACTGCCGGGTACCGAAGCCCAGATTTTTGAAGGTATTGGACATTTACAAATGTGCTTGCATCGGCCAGTAATTGAGTGGCTTATTCAGCAAGTTCAAGACATACAACAAAAGGAAACAAGGCAATGACCCGGATAGAGAAACTTAAAACATCTTTAACCCAATTTCCGGATATACCTGCGCCGTCCAAACTACTATTTGCGTTAGAACTACGAGCCGTGTGGGAGTGCATGGTGGGCTGGAGCATGTATGCGCCACTCAGAGTCACTTTACCCAAAGGCGATGGCCATCCGGTACTGGTTATCCCTGGTCTGGGAACCACCGATTTATCTACCGCATTTTTACGCCAACTTTTAAGGGATCTGGGTTACAGAACCTACCCTTGGGGCATGGGACGTAATTTGGCTATGAAAGATGAATTGACCGATGACATGGTGGAGCATCTGGAACGCATTCACAGACGCCATAACAAAAAAGTCAGCATCATCGGCCAAAGCTTGGGCGGCGTCTATGCCCGTGAACTAGGTAAAGAGCGGCCCGAGTTGGTGCGGCAGGTCATTACCCTTGGATCGCCATTCACTGGGCACCCGCTTGCATCTACGGGTGTCTGGCTTTATGAAGCCCTGTCAGGCGAAAATTTTGAATATGCGGACTTTGACCGGCATCTGGATATACGCGTTAAGCCGCCAGTACCCAGCACGTCCATTTACAGCAAAACGGATGGCGTGGTGGCTTGGCAGTGCTCCATAGAAAAAGAACATCCAGAAAGTGAAAATATTCACATCCGGGGAAACAGCCACTGCGGCATGGGGTTTAACCCCATCTCATTATTTGCCATTACCAACCGACTGGCTCAAGCAGAAAACGACTGGAAACCTTTTAACCCGAGCTGGATTGGCAAATTGCTTTACGGTACCAAAGACCATCAAACGACCTGAAGAGGCATTAGGGTGCAAAGCATCCTTGAGTTATTTTTTGTCAATTGACATTTAGATGGATGGGCGCTTTACTACAATGGAAACATTTGTCATTGCGTCATTTTTCTGGAACCAATACCATGCACCTTCTCAACCCGACTGACTCTGCCTTTCTTTGGATGGAAACCCGTACCCAACCCATGCACGTTGCAGGTTTGAGTCTTTTTACTCCCCCAGCAGGCAGTGGCCCGGAATTTGTAAGCCAACTGGTCGAAGAGTGGCGTAAGCACATTGTTGCACTGGCTCCATTTAACCAGCGCCCGGTATTGCGTATGGGGCTGTGGTATTGGGAAGAAGACAACGAATTTGAACTTGACTACCACCTTCGCCATTTGGCTCTGCCCCAACCCGGGCGTATACGCGAATTGCTGGCTATGGTGTCGCGCCTGCACGGTAACTTGATGGATCGTAACCGTCCCTTGTGGGAATGTTATGTGATTGAAGGGCTGCCAGATGGCCGTTTTGCGGTGTACATGAAAATCCACCACGCGCTGATTGACGGCATCACCGGCGCCAAAATGATGGCTGATGGCTTGGCCAAATCAGCCAACGATATCCGTCCTCCACTGTGGGCGGTTCCTTTTGCCAAACACCCCACCTCCGGTAAAAAAGGCCACTCCAAAGGACTCATGAAGCAGATCAGCTACATGGCCAAAGCTGGCAGCGAAATTTTGCCCGGTATTCGTAGCGCTGTTTGGGACATGCTACGATCCACTTTGGCCGATACCGCTGCTGCACTGCCGTTCCAGGCACCACCCTCCCCCTTTAACGTCGAGATTTCCGGCTCGCGCCGTTTTGCGTCGCAATCGTATTCTCTGGCACGCCTCAAGCGCATTGGCGAGGCTGCAGGTGCAACCGTTAACGATGTAACATTAGCCATCTGTTCCGGTGCGCTGAGGCAATATCTGGAATCACAAAAGGCACTACCACGCAAACCGCTGGTGGCTATGGTTCCTGTATCGCTCCACGGCGAAACCAACAAAGGTGGCAATCAAGTGGGTGTTTTGCTGGCCAATTTGGCGACCAACATCAAAGACCCCCTCAAGCGCTTAAACCGTATTGTGGAATCCACCAAAGAAGGCAAAGAACGCCTCTCCACCATGTCGCGTTTGCGCAAACTGGCACACGGCATTACCTCCATTTCACCCATGGGGCCTGCCATGGTGACCGGCTCTGCGCGTAAACACCCGATGTTTAACCTGGTTATTTCCAATGTACCCGGTCCTAAAGACCCGCTGTATTTGAATGGTGCACGGCTGGATGAGATTTATCCTTTGTCCATTCCCACTAACTACCTGGCCTTGAACATTACCATTAGCGGCTACGAAGACAAACTCGGTTTTGGTTATATTGCCTGCCGCCGCTCAGTACCCGCTTTGCAGCGCATGCTGGACTACACCGACCAATCCATTTTGGCATTGGAAGCGGCGCTAGGCATTACTTACGCCTCTGCTGCTGAAACTGCCCCTATAACCACACCTTTGGCCACTCCTGAGGCCAAAAAACCAGCCCGATCACGCACTAAGGCGGTAAAGCCTGCTGAAATGGAAGGCACGACTGTCTAGATCAGCTTCGGTGCTGAGGGTGTCATCAAAGTCAAAAAAGATGTCCTGTTTTGACCAGAATAGTACACCCCTCGGTGCTGAAGGGCTTGTGAGAACTCATATGGGGACTGCGTAACCAAAAACCTTCGGGGTAGCGTCCATGCTCGTCTTCAAACACACCATTAACGACGAAAATCTCTTCTCCGCCAAAATGCCTATGTGCATTGAAATAGGTACCCGGAGCCCAGCGAACCATCGCTGTATTCGTAGTTCCAAACGTAGACAATGGCAGCACAAACAAGCCAGGAACCAAACCTGGAAACCAGTCCGTAGACTGGCTATCAATCACCAACCGCTCTGAATCATCAGGCGCCATGTGTCTGAGTTTGACAAACAGCGTACATCCTTCTTGCGTGAAAGGTGTATGCTGCGAGCCGGGCGGATTTTTGATATAGGTTCCCGGAGAATACTCTCCATATTCATCCTTCAATGTACCGACTAAAACAAGAATCTCCTCGCCTAAATCATGCTGGTGGCTTGAGAAAACTGCGCCGGGCGCATAGCGCACTATGCTTGTTGCCCTTGCAGCTTCTTGACCATCTCTTTCTAGCATTTTTCTGTCAACTCCTTGAACAGGAGATGGCACCCAATCAAGCTCTTTAGAATTAATGGCTATTTTTTTTGAATAATCTGTGTGTATCAGCATATAGGTGTTCACTTAATTAACGCGGATTCTCAAAAAACAGGTAGTTTGAGCTGTAGTCACTCACCTCAAAATACACCTTCTTCTCGCCCTCGTCCACCTTCATATTCAGATTTTCGTCCATCACACCATAGCCAAAACGGTAGGGGCGCGCTTGGTTGTCATCCGTACCCATGGCGGTACTGAGCTTGTCCACTTCCAGAAAACGGCGCACCACTTTGTCGCCGGCATAAAACTCCACCACTCCGTTGGTTCCGGTCCAATTTTGGATATTGCGGCCAATTTTATTTTGCTGCTCCTGAGTGCAGCCCCCCAGCAATAAAGATACCGCTGCGGTGGTTATGAGTAGTGTTCGGTAAATGGGGGTTTGCATCATCAATGACCTTGGTTGAGTAAAACATTTTCATTGTAAAGCGCATGCATTGCACCACAATGCGGTAGCATGCAAACCTGATACGCATATAACAACCAAGAGGACGACATGAGCTGGACTATTCACGACGCAGAAGACCAAACCGGACGCATTGCCATCATTACCGGAGCCAATATTGGCCTTGGTTTTGACACTGCGCTAGAACTCGCGCGCAAAAATTGCCATGTGGTTCTGGCCTGCCGTAATTTGGTTAAATCCGAACACGCCAAACAAGAAATTCTGCGCCAACTACCAGCCGCCTTGATTGAATGCATTGCCCTGGATTTAAACAGTCTGAAGTCGGTGCGCAAATTTGTAGACACTTACAGTAAAAAACACGACACGCTGGATTTGCTCATCAACAACGCTGGCATTATGATGCCGCCCTATTCTTTGAGCGAAGATGGCTTTGAGAGCCAACTGGCCACCAACTATTTAGGGCACTTTGCTTTAACGGGTTTATTGTTGCCGCTGCTGGCTAAAACACCCACGTCAAGGGTGGTTAGCCTGAGTAGCTTGGCGCATAAATGGGTAGGCTTTCGGTTTGAAGACCCCCATTTCAAACGCGGCTACAGCAAACGCAGCGCCTACGGTCAAAGCAAATTGGCATGTCTGATGTTTGCCTACGAGCTCGACCGACGCCTGCGTGCTGCGGGACTTAACACTTATTCTGTTGCAGCACACCCCGGCGTATCTGCTACCAATTTAGCGCAAAATTTTCCGAAAATTCTGACAGCGTTATTCCCTTTGGTTGGGCAATCGTCAGCGGCTGGGGCGCTTCCTACGCTGTATGCCGCTCTGGGTGAAGATATTCAAGGTGGAGACTACTGTGGCCCTCGTTCTTTGGGTGAAATGCGTGGTGCGCCTGTTAAGGTGGGGTCCAACCGGGCCTCACGCAACGAAGCCGATGCCAAGCGTTTGTGGGAAATGTCTGAAAATATGACCGGTGTACGCTATCTGGGTTAATTTCAGTTTTTCCGGCCTATAAGATCTCGCACGCCGGTCAATTGGCGGCGTGATACGTGTAGTTTTTCGTCTACACCCAGCAACCGAACCGTCCAGCACTCACCTTCTTGGGGGTCGTAGTGTTTTTCCAGCGAGCGTACGGCACGTTTAGCAATCAATGCATTGCGGTGAACCCGCATGTAATGCTGGCCGTATTTTTGCTCCAGGTCATTTAACGAGCCATCCATAATGTAACTTCGGGCAGCCGTTCGCACAGTAATGTACTTAAGCTCTGCTTTAAAGTACACCACCTGTTGCAGTGGCACTCTTTCGGTGCGACTGCGCTCTTGGATAATTAAAACTTCTTCTGTATCAACTGGTTCTGCCGATCGCTCCCGTTCTTGTAAAAAACGTTGCGCCTTGTGCAAAGCCGTTTGCAAGCGCTCTAACCGAACAGGTTTGGTTAAATAATCGATGGCCTCAAGTTCAAAAGCCTGTACTGCGTGCTCGGCAAATGCTGTCACAAAAATAATAGCGGGAGGCTGCGGCAAGGCTCGCAATTTTTGCGCCAAGGCCAGTCCATCCACGCCTGGCATATGAATGTCCATTAAAACCACATCCACCTCTTGATGCTGCAAAATCTCCATGGCTTGCTGGGCACTAGAAGCCTCCGACTGCACGGTAGCTAAGGTTTCTGATCCATTGGTAATCAAACTACGCAGGCGTGACCGCGCCAACGCCTCATCATCGACCACCAACACCCTCAAAAGTGGGGCAGAGTCTTGCTGATTGTTCATAATGGAACCTCCATTCGTACCTGGTACACACCATCTTTTAATTTACTGGAAAACTGCCCCTGTACATCATGCAACAACAGCAACCTGTCACGCACATTGCGTAGTGCTAATCCATGCCCCCCCGTACCCTGCCCAGCAGGTACAGTATTGCGTACTTTAATGACTACCACCGAACCACGCAACTGGGTAGAAACGTGCACGTCTGCGCCGGCTTCAGACGGCTCTACCCCATGCCGCACGGCATTTTCTACTAAGGGCTGCAGCAACAATGGCGGCAAACGGGCATGTGCTACGCGCGGGTCGAGAGTCCACTGCATACGCAAACGATCTCCAAACCTTACCTGTTCAATGGCGAGGTAGCGTTGGGCTAAATCAATTTCTTCGGCCAAAGTAACCGAGTCACCAGCAGCCATTAATGCATGGCGAAAGAGTTCACTCAAATCCTCCAGCAAACGCTCTGCCGTAGCAGGTTCTGCACGTACCAAGGCAATGGCACTGTTGAGAGTGTTAAACAAGAAATGCGGACGAATGCGTGATTGAAGTTCGGTCAACTGAGCTGCTGTATCTGCCGGAGTGCGTCCCTTGGCACGCATAATGAGTGCTGCTACCAGCACCGCGGATAATAGCGCTCCACAAAAGGCACTGGCCCACCAAGGAGAATAGTCCAACATACCAGCCAAGGTTAAAACACCACAACCGTACACACCACAAACGGCTCCAAGCACAATGGCTAAAAAATTTTGTAGCACAGGCTGCCAACGCATTAAAAAACGTTTGCATCCACACAACACCAATAACCAAGCCAAGGTTGCAGGCAAGGCTCCTGCAGTAACCACTGAGAGTCGAGTTAACCAGTCCCAGACATTGGGTGCCTCGAACATGACGGCAATAGCTATCACCAACTCAACAAAAAGTACCGCGCGCAGCACCACTCCGATGTTGCAGGCATCAAAAACCAGAGCAGAAGTCTGACTGGAGGAGCCCGGTGGCTCCTGTAGGGTTGATAATATTTGGGTATCGCGCATGTGTTGTTCCGTTTTACTCCAAATTTACACGTAGTTCATGTCCCAAAACCAATTCGACAAAAAATCCCAGGCGTGGTCGGCGCTATTTTCCGAACCTATGAGCGACCTGGTCAAGCGCTATACGTCCAGCGTTTTTTTTGACAAACGCTTGTGGCAGGCCGATATCAGCGGTTCTTTGGCGCACGCCGATATGCTTTGTGCACAAGGCATTATCAACGCTACTGACCATGCTGCTATACAAAATGGCATGGCGCAAATTCGCTCCGAAATAGAATCCGGCCAATTTGAATGGAAATTAGATTTGGAAGACGTGCACCTGAATATTGAAGCACGCTTAACCCAACTGGTAGGTGATGCCGGAAAACGCCTCCACACCGGGCGCAGCCGCAATGACCAGGTAGCCACCGATGTGCGCCTCTGGCTGCGGGACGAAATTGACCTGATTGGTGATTTGCTAACCGGTTTGCAAAAATCGCTACTGGCGCTGGCTGAAAAAAACGTAGACGTTATTCTGCCGGGCTTTACCCATTTGCAGGTAGCGCAACCGGTGAGCTTTGGACACCATATGCTGGCGTATGTAGAGATGTTCAGCCGCGACGCTGATCGGATGCTGGATGTACGCCGACGGGTTAACCGCTTACCATTAGGCGCCGCTGCATTGGCCGGAACCAGCTACCCGCTGGACCGTGAGCGCGTAGCCACCACACTCGGCATGGTAGATGCCCAAGGCCAGCCACAAGTGTGCCAAAACAGCTTAGATGCCGTAAGCGACCGTGATTTTGCCATTGAATTTACCGCTGCCGCCACATTGGCCATGGTGCACATTAGCCGCCTGAGTGAAGAACTGATTTTGTGGATGAGCCAGAGTTTTGGCTTTATAGACATTGCCGATCGGTTTTGTACCGGTAGCTCCATCATGCCGCAAAAAAAGAACCCCGATGTGGCAGAACTCTCACGCGGCAAAACCGGGCGTGTGGTGGGGCACCTGATGGGCTTAGTTACCTTGATGAAGGGT
>CALPVM020000058.1 GCA_943327015.2 Akkermansia muciniphila | reverse complement strand
GTGAGGGTGATGTTGTAAACGCGAATCAGCAGCTTTTATATCCGCAGGGTTGGCATACAACTGCAGCGTAGGCGTGCCAATGTCTGCTTTGCTATTCAGCCCGTAGTGCTGCGACCATAGATATATAGCGCTTTCACCAACCAAAATAATAGGGACATCAGCCAGTTCCCGTAATAGTGAGAAATGGGTGTTCCAAGAGCAAGAAGTGCGTTCAGTCATTAGGTTTGACTTTATCTGTGAATCTATGGGTGTTGATTGAGATTATTTTTGAATTGGCTCAAAGCTAAGCATGACAGGATCTTTAGGCCGCATCGTTATGGAGAGGCGCAGTTGTATGGCGATATGCTCCGGGTTGATTCGGATGCGAAACGCTGCTAAAAGCGATTGCAGAATAATCTTCATTTCCTGCTGAGCAAAACGAAAGCCGACACAGATACGAGGCCCAAAGCCAAATGGTAAATACATCGAACGAGGTAATTTTTTTCGAAATTCAGCGGTCCAGCGTGACGGACGAAACGCCTCGACATCGTCTCCGTAATAACGGGCATCTCGATGAATCGCCCAGATAGGAATACCTATTGTAGAACCGGGTGCGATGGCATAGCCCTGAATTTCATCCGGTTCAATGGATTCGCGTGCTGTGACTGCTGCAGGTGGAAAAAGACGCAAGGCCTCATCAATGACCTGATCCAATAATTCACAGGAATCCAGATCAGGGCAATCTGCTAAAGCCTGCCGCAATTGCTCCTGAATATCGGAATGGATGGCAAGTAAACGCAAAATGTAGGTCAGTGCCAGAGAAGTGGTTTCGTGCCCGGCCAAAAAGAACGTTAGGGCATGGTCACGCACTTGTTGGTTGGTGTTTGATGCTTGCGCACCAAGACTTGGATCAGAGGCTGCGATCAAAGCACCCAGTAAATCTTGCGATGTATTGGAGTCTGAAATGGACTTTCGCTTCTTTTCAATAATCTCGCCCATCAAAACATCCAGTTTTGCCACAGACTTTTGGTACCTGATTTTTTTCGGGAATGGGAATCTGGGAAAAAGCTGGGGCAGCACCGCCCAAGCGCCGCTTGAAAACTCGAACCAATCGGTAATGTCGGTGAGCGCTTTTTGCACCGTTTGGTAATGCGAGGGCAAGAAATCCGAATCCGTTCCAGACCCAAACAGCGCCTCTAAAGCAATATTCAAGGTCAAGGTGTTCATGGCTTCACCAATATCAACAGGGTGGGCTTCTGACTCCTTCAATAAATCTGCTGTTTTAAGCGCATGTTGACGCATGGATGGAAAGTACGATTCCAGCCGAACACGAGAAAAGGTGGGTTGTATCGCGTTGCGGTCGCGCTTCCAATGGTCGCCTTCGCTGGTCAGTAAGCCTTCACCAAATAGCAGACTCCAACTCATTAAGATTCTGTCTTTTTTGTAATTCTTGGCAGCACGAACCAGAACGTGTTCAATCGCTTCTGGGGAGTAGATGGTTACCCATGTAATGGGTGACGATTTGTCCTCCACAATATCGCCAAAACTCTCGCGGAGCCATAAAAAAAATCCAAAGGGGTCTTTTTGGAATCGGAGAGCTTCACCAACCAAGGGCAGGCCTTTGGGGCCCGGGGGACGGTTTGGGTTCATGGTGGTCATGGAAAAGGGTTCGGAGTTAGTCAATTAAAGTTTAATGGACTTTATTTGCCTTTTATTTGGGCAGTACCTAAAACTCTATGTATAGCATCAACTTGCCATGGTTGTTGGGTAGTTGTCCACAGCTTTGGTCATGTGCTGTGTGGAAAGATAAAACCACGTGCTACTAGCACCAACCCTGCGGCCATGCCCAAATGCAGTAAATCACCGGGCATCAAAATTCCTGCAATGTGTACTTTGGCCAGAAACAATATCGATCCCACTAACATGCATACCGCTCCTGTGGCGGCTAAGCGTGCTCCTTGTCGTGTAAAAACCCAGAACAATACCACCATGCTGATCACTGCGAGTGAATGGTCGTAAAGGCGTAACTTGCCTAAGCCCGCAATCAGCAAGCCCATTAACATGGCACCACCCAGAAAAATAAGGGCAAAACGCTTTTGCAGCGCAACTACCGATGCTGGCCAAAGTGCACTCATGGCAAGCAAAGGCAAAGCCGCACTAGCGCTCATAATAGAAAAAAGCTGATGCCAGCGCTCTAGAGGATACAGCCCTGAAAAGCGTAAAGCACCCAGCAGCGCAGGTATGGCTAAAAGTCCAAACGCTAGGCGGGGGCCTATTTTTATGTTGGTTTGGCTTGACAGCCAGAGGGCACAAGCGCACAGCAGTGCATCGGTAATGGCTAGGCTTATCATGGGTTGGGCTTGGTTAAATTTGTACGTGTAATGGCCCGGCCAACTCCTGCCAGAATCAATACCATCACCACACAAAAGCCTATGCGCAGTGGCGTTGGCAGTTTTGATTGAACGGCAAAAAACACTATTAACAGCACCGCACTTGCAATAGTCGTAAAAAGTGCGAGCTGCTTGAGCCTAGAGGATGTGGGCGTGTCGAAGCGCTCAAAATTGGCGCCAGAAAATGGTGGAGTTGCGTCATTTTCAGCGGGTGTCCAAGAGGGTTTGCCAAAAACGTACATCAGTTTGTTGCGCCATCCTTCTGCGTGACGCACTTGATGCCAAATAAGGTCAAAATGGTTAAAGTTGGCCCATAACGGGTTCCAGCTATGCAATGGTTTGCGTACGCCGTACACAGGCTCTTCATCTTCACGCTCGTCGGCGTAGGTGCCAAACATGCGGTCCCAAAATGAAAAAATGCCACCGTAATTTTTGTCCATGCAATAGTCGTTCTGACCATGGTGAACACGGTGGTTAGATGGAGTAACCACTACGTATTCAAGCCAACCCAGGCGACCAATTAACTTGGTGTGTACCCAGTATTGATACACAAAATCGATCAGGCCAACAATGATAAAGACCTTCACTGGAAACCCGAGCAAAGCCAGCGGTATGTAGAAAATCCAGCGAAACAAAAAGCCGGTAGACGATTGGCGTAAGGCCGTTGAGAGATTGAACTCTTCACTGCTATGGTGCACCACATGGGAGGCCCAAAAGATGTTGATTTCATGCCCGGTACGGTGTACCCAGTAATAACAAAAGTCATAGAGCAGAAGGGCTGTGATCCACGTCATGGGGTGGCTGGTGTCCCACACAAAGGCGCCAAATCGCTCGGAAATTAAAACGTACATGGCCACGCTAACGATGCCGCCCATGGCTTTGCTGAATTCGCTCATGATGCCTACGTTGATGGAGGTGAGGCTGTCATTGAATCGGTATACCGATAGCCCCCGACGGTGGGCAACCCACATTTCAAGGGCAATTAATAAGAAGAATACCGGTATTGCAAAGGCAATAGGATTCATTTTTGTCTCCATTTGTTATGGAAACATCATAGTCGAATATTGAAATATATGCTTAAGCGTTAAATTGGAGCGCCGCAAGCCCCGCATACACACCGCCAGCAGCAACCAGCTCTGCATGCGTGCCTTGCTCTACCAATTGGCCTTGGTCAATTACCACAATGATGTCGGCTTTTTGAACCGTTGCCAGACGGTGGGCAATCACCAGCGTAGTGCGGTTGCGCATGGCGCTTTCCAGTGCCGCTTGTACCATGCGCTCGCTTTCCGCATCCAGAGCGCTGGTGGCTTCGTCCAGCAGCAGGAGAGGCGGGTTTTTGAGCATGGCGCGTGCTATGGCAATGCGTTGCCGTTGACCGCCAGACAGGCGCAGTCCCCGCTCACCTAAAAAGGTGTCGTAGCCTTGGGGCAGGGCGGTAATAAAGTCATGCGCAAAAGCAGCTTTGGCTGCCGAAATGACTTCTTCTTCGGTAGCCTCTGGTTTGCCGTAGCGAATATTCTCCAGTGCACTGCTTGAAAAAATGACCGCATCTTGTGGCACGATGCCTATTCGCTGGCGCAGGTCGTTTAAAGCCATGCGGTCGGTGGCAACACCATCCAGCGTAATGTTGCCGCTTTGTGCCGCATAAAAACGTAGCAGCAGTTGGAACAGTGTGCTTTTGCCAGCGCCGCTGGGTCCGACAATCGCCACAGTTTGCCCTGGTTTGATGTTGAGCGAAAAGTGGCTGAGTGCTTTTTTTTGCGGGCGTGAGGGATAGTAAAAATCAATGTCTTTGAACTGTACCGCGCTGCCGTTGCTAGGCAGCGGAGCATAAACGGGCTGTGCGGGCGAGGTAATGGGCGACTGCGTGTGCAGAAGTTCCATCAGCCGCTCAGTAGCACCGGCTGCGCGCAGCAGGTCACCGTATACCTCTCCAAGAACGGCAAATGCTCCGGCCAATATAACGATATAAATAACAGTTTGTCCCAGATGCCCGGCGGTCATACGGCCTTCCATTACCGCTTGCGTGCCCATGTACAGGCCCCACAGCAACCCGGCAGAGGTGGCGATGATAATGAAGGCCACCAGTGCCGAGCGCGCACGCACACGTTTAACGGCGGTCTCAAATGCGTTGCTGGTGGACTGGCCAAAGCGTGCTGACTCTCGCTCTTGTGCGGTGTAGCTTTGCACCACCGGTATCGCGTTAAGCACTTCAGCGGCAATAGCGCTGGAGTCGGCCACGCGGTCTTGGCTAGCGCGTGAGAGTTTGCGTACCCGCCTGCCTATAAATAAAGCGGGCAGCACGATCAGTACCAATACCATCAATACCTGCACCATCAAAATTGGGTTGGTCCAGATAAGCATGGACAGTGCACCCATACCAATCACCGCATTGCGCAGCCCCATGCTCAGCGAGGAGCCTACTACGGTTTGCACCAATGTGGTGTCGTTGGTCAAACGCGAGATGACTTCGCCGGTTTGGGTGGTTTCAAAAAATTCGGGGCTTTGTTGTAATACATGGATGTAAACAGCATTGCGAATGTCTGCGGTGACGCGCTCGCCCAGCCAACTCACCATATAAAAACGTGCTGCAGAAAATACACCTAGGGCAAAAGCTACGCCAAACAGCGCTACAAAGTGGCTGCGCAAAGCCATGATCTGTTCGGTTTTGTCGCTGCTGCCCAACGAGCCATCCACCAGACTGCGCAATGCCACCGGAAACGCCAGCGTTGCGGCTGCGGCTAGCACCAAAAAAACCAAGGCAATGCCAATACGTCCGCTGTAAGGGCGTAAAAAAGGAACTAAACCAGAAAGGGATTTAGGGCTGGAGGGGGAGGATGTTTTGGTGTTCATGGGCGGTGCCTGCACAAGCGTTGAGCAGGTGGGATCATTGCTTGCGAGTTTAGCGCGCAATCACTACAAATATTTCGTTGGCTTTGACCATGCCCAATTCAGAGCGAGCTTTTTCTTCCACCATGTCCAAGCCCTCGCGTAGATCGCTGATTTCAGCGGCCAATCGTGCATTGGCAATTTCTGCCTGTTCGTTGTTTTTCTTTTGCTCTTCGAGTTGCGAAATTAAATTGGAAACGTTGGGTACGCTTCCCCTGCCAAACCAAATTTGGACATGCAGCACTACAAGTAGCGCGACCAGTGCTGCAGATACCAAACGTGTGGCCATTGTTGTAAGCAGGGGAGATGTTTAATCGAATTACCTGAGATTGTAGAACGCAGAACGTCCTGGGTACACGGCTACTTCGCCCAAGTCTTCTTCTATGCGCAGCAATTGGTTGTATTTGGCCATGCGGTCAGAGCGGCTCATGGAGCCGGTTTTGATTTGCCCGGCATTGGTACCTACAGCAATATCAGAGATGGTGGAGTCTTCAGTTTCGCCGGAGCGGTGGCTGATAACGGCGGTGTAGCCGGCACGTTTAGCCATTTCAATCGCGGCAAAGGTTTCAGACAAGGTGCCGATCTGGTTAATCTTGATAAGGATGGAGTTGGCAATACCCTTGTCAATGCCTTCTTTCAAGATCTTGGTGTTGGTTACAAACAAGTCGTCGCCCACAATTTGTACTTTTTTGCCTAGGCGGTCGGTCAGAATTTTCCAGCCCTCCCAGTCGCCCTCGGCCATGCCGTCCTCAATGCTAATGATGGGGTATTTGTCGACCCAAGTGGCCAGCATGTCGTTCCACTCCTGGCTGCTGAGTGTCAGGCCTTCGCCCTCTAAATGGTATTTTCCGTCTTTGTAAAACTCGGATGCTGCGCAATCTAAACCAAGTGCAATTTGCTCGCCCGCCACAAAACCGGCGTTGTCGATGGCTTGCAAAATCATTTGAATGGCGGCTTCGTGACCGGGCACGTTAGGGGCAAAGCCACCTTCGTCACCCACGGCAATGCTCATGCCTTTGTCGTGGATGATTTTTTTCAGCGCATGGAACACTTCTGCGCCATAGCGCACGGCTTCACGAAAGCTAGGTGCGCCCACCGGGATAATCATCAACTCTTGCAGGTCGAGGTTATTGTTGGCGTGTGCTCCGCCGTTAATAACGTTCATCATCGGCACCGGCATTTGCACACTGCCCATGCCGCCAAAGTAGCGGTACAGCGGTAAGCCTGCTTCTTCGGCTGCAGCGCGGGCCACTGCCATAGATACCGCCAACATGGCGTTAGCACCCAAGCGCGATTTGTTGTCGGTGCCGTCAAGGTCAATCAAGGTTTTGTCCAGAAACGCTTGTTCAGATGCATCGAGTCCCAACACGGCTTCGGAAATTTCGGTGTTGATGTTTTCAACTGCTTTGAGAACACCTTTGCCGAGATAGCGTTTTTTGTCGCCATCGCGCAGTTCAATGGCTTCGCGCGAGCCGGTGGATGCACCTGATGGCACGGCCGCGCGACCCATGGTGCCGGACTCCAGTAATACATCACACTCTACGGTGGGGTTTCCACGGGAGTCCAGAATTTCACGGCCTACGATATCTACTATTGCGCTCATACGTCTCTTTCAATCAAGCTTAAAAAATAAAAAATCTTCTACCTTGGTACAGCAGCTATTGTGCACAGGTTGGTGTACCGTTACAAAATATTGCTGGGTCTATGCAAAGTTATTTTCCATGAAACCGTTGCGTTTGGTGACTTCATCCAGCGCCAGCAGGGTTTCTAGCAGAGCCCGCATGTGGCGCAGGGGAACGGCATTGGGGCCGTCACTCATCGCCTTAGAGGGTTCGGGGTGCGTTTCCATAAATAAGCCTGCCACACCCACTGCTACCGCTGCACGTGCCAGAACCGGCACCATCTCGCGCTGGCCGCCACTGCTGGTACCTTGTCCACCGGGTAGTTGTACTGAATGGGTGGCATCAAACACTACGGGTGCACCGGTGTCGCGCATGATGGCCAGCGCGCGCATGTCGCTCACCAAATTGTTGTAGCCAAAGCTTACACCGCGCTCACACGCCATAAAGTTGTCTTCAAGCAGACCTGCTTCACGCGCTGCGGCACGGGCTTTGTCGATCACGTTTTTCATGTCGCCGGGTGCCAGAAATTGCCCTTTTTTAATGTTAACCGGCTTGCCGGATTGCGCCACTGCACGAATAAAGTCGGTCTGGCGGCACAAAAAAGCCGGCGTTTGCAGTACGTCTACTACACTGGCCACTTGGGCAATGTGGTCTTCGGAGTGTACGTCGGTCAAAATGGGTACGTTCAGTTCGCGCTTGACCTTGGCCAAAATCTCTAAACCTTTATCAATGCCGGGGCCGCGAAACGTGGTGCCGCTGGAGCGGTTGGCCTTGTCAAAACTGCTTTTGAAAATAAAGTTTATGCCTAGCGCACTGGTGATTTCTTTCAGTGTGCCCGCAGTGTCCATTTGCAGTTGTTCAGACTCAATCACGCAGGGACCGGCAATCAAAAAAATTCGGTGTTCTAGACCGACATCAAATCCGCATAGTTTCATGCTGAAGCCTCTTGGGTCGTGTTGCGCGCCGTTTGGTGGTCGAGCGCTGCTTTAATGAACGCATTAAACAGCGGGTGACCATTCCAAGGGGTGGATTTGAACTCTGGGTGAAACTGCACGCCCATAAACCACGGGTGCACTGATTCAGGCAGCTCCACAATTTCGGTTAAGTGCTCGCCTTGGGTGAGCGCAGAAATAACCAGTCCTGCTTTACGCAAGCGGTCCAGGTAGTTGACGTTGGCCTCAAAGCGGTGGCGGTGGCGCTCGGTAACCACATCGCCATAAATTTTGTGCGCCAGTGTGTTGGGGGCTACATCAGAGCTTTGGGCACCCAAACGCATGGTTCCACCCATGTCGGAGTCTTTGCTGCGTTTTTTAACCGTACCATCGGCGTCTTTCCATTCGGTGATCAAAGCAATTACCGGGTGCGGACCGTTGGGTTCAAACTCGGTACTGTTGGCGTTTTTAAGTCCTGCCACGTGGCGCGCAAATTCAATAGTGGCTACTTGCATGCCTAGGCAAATGCCAAGGTAAGGTACTTTGTGCTCACGTGCAAAGCGTGCCGCGTTGATTTTGCCCTCTATGCCGCGCTTGCCAAAGCCGCCGGGAACCAGTACCGCGTCAAATGCAGCAAGCTGTGCTACGTTGGAGGGTTCAATCTGCTCAGAGTCGAGGTATTCAATTTTGACCTTGGCATGGTTGTGCATGCCCGCGTGGCGCAGTGCTTCGTTGAGCGATTTGTAGCTGTCAGACAAATCTACATATTTGCCCACCATGGCAATGCGTACTTCGTGGCGCGGGTTGGCGGTTTCATACACCAAGTCATCCCAGCGTTTTAAATTGGCAGGTGGGGTGTTCAAGCGCAGTTTGTCGCAAATCAGACCATCCAAACCCTGCTCGTGCAGCATGCGGGGTACTTTGTAGATGGTGTCTACGTCCCACATCGAAATCACACCCCAAACCGGCACGTTGGAAAAGAGCGAAATTTTTTGTCGTTCTTCGTCTGGAATGCGGCGGTCGGCACGGCACAGCAGGGCATCGGCCTGAATACCAATTTCTCGCAACTGCTTGGCGGTGTGTTGGGTTGGCTTGGTTTTGAGTTCGCCGGCAGCGGCAATCCATGGCACATAGCTCAGGTGCACAAACGCCGAGTTGTTGGGGCCGAGTTTGAGGCTCATCTGGCGCACGGCTTCTAAAAACGGCAGCGATTCGATGTCGCCCACGGTGCCGCCAATTTCTACAATAGCCACGTCTACCGCATCGGGTTCGCCCCAGCGCGCGCCGCGCTTGACGAATTCTTGAATTTCGTTGGTGACGTGCGGAATAACCTGCACGGTTTTGCCCAGGTAGTCGCCACGGCGTTCTTTGTCTAGTACGCTTTTGTAAATCTGGCCCGTAGTAAAGTTGTTGGCCTTGCGCATGCGCGTTTCAATAAAACGCTCGTAGTGACCAAGATCGAGATCGGTTTCGGCGCCGTCATCGGTAACGAACACTTCACCATGTTGCAACGGCGACATGGTGCCAGGATCGACATTAAGATAGGGGTCTAGCTTGATGAGGGTGACTGTTAAACCCCGCGATTCTAAAATCGCGGCTAAAGAGGCAGAGGCGATTCCCTTACCCAGGGAAGACACAACACCGCCGGTGACGAAGACAAATTTGGTCATGTCAAAGGCGAACCAAAAGGGTTCGAGAGGGTGGTAAAGCGAGATTATAGGCTATGGCCTTCTGCTACATTGCTAATCTTGTATTTGATACTACTTAAATTGGTGATTCCATGGACTTGCAAGGTAAACACATTGTTTTAGGCTTGAGCGGCGGGGTGGCGTGCTACAAATCGGCCGAGTTGTGCCGTGCTCTCATTAAAGAGGGTGCTACTGTGCAGGTGGTGATGACCGAATCTGCCACCCAGTTCATGACGCCGGTGACCATGCAAGCCTTGAGCGGGCGGGCGGTGGTGGTGTCGCAATGGGATGCGCGTGAGCCCAACAACATGCCGCACATTAACCTCAGCCGCGAGGCCGATGCCATTGTGATTGCCCCTTGCAGCGCAGACTTTATGGCCAAACTGGTGCAGGGCAGGGCAGATGATTTGCTTAGTCTGATGTGCTTGGCACGCCCCATCGGCACCGTGCCCCTTCTGATTGCGCCGGCGATGAACCGCGAAATGTGGGCGCACCCCGCCACCCAGCGCAACCGCCAGCAACTGATTGCCGATGGTTGCACCGTGCTGGATGTAGGCACTGGCGACCAAGCCTGCGGCGAAGTCGGCGATGGCCGCATGCTGGAGCCG
>CALPVM020000057.1 GCA_943327015.2 Akkermansia muciniphila | reverse complement strand
GTATTTTACGACTATGACGAAATTGAATACATCACCGACTGCAACTTTCGAAGGGTGCCGGCACCGCGCAATGAAGAAGACGAAATGTCGGGCGAAATCTGGTACCACGTAGGTCCTAAAGATGTGTTCCCGGAAACCTTTGGCCCCTTTTTGTTAGGTAATCCGGCGGTACGTGAAGTGTTTATGAAACACCATGCCGATTTGCTGGATGTTGCGTTTTGGCAATCCCATAAAGAGCGAATTGCTTCAGGCTATGTGCATGACGTTTTTCCGTATGAGCGGGAAAAACGTTTTCCGCACCATGCTGCGCAATCAACTTGAATGATGGGGGTGTTATGACAATGGAACGTATCGTTATTGTGGGGGCAGCGCGTACTCCTATGGGGTCGTTTTTGGGCGATTTTTCCAGTTTGGCCGCGCATGACTTGGGCGCAGTGGCCATACGTGCTGCTATGGAGCGTGCACAAGATGGATCTACATTACGCCCGGAACAAGTGACCGAAGTGCTCATGGGCAATTGCCTGATGGCGGGTCAGGGTCAGGCACCGGCACGCCAAGCACTGCTCAAAGCAGGTTTGCCGCAAAGTGCGGGCGCGGTGACGCTGTCCAAAATGTGCGGCTCCGGCATGAAAGCCGCCATGCTGGCGCATGACATGTTGCTGGCGCATAGCCATAACGTGCTGGTGGCTGGTGGCATGGAGAGTATGAGCAATGCGCCTTATTTGTTGCCTAAAGCACGCAGCGGTATGCGCATAGGCCATGACCGTGTGCTCGACCACATGATGCTTGATGGGCTGGAAGATGCTTATGAGCCCGGCCGCTCCATGGGCACGTTTGGTGAAGATTGTGCGGCGCGTTACCAATTCAGCCGTGCTGATCAGGATGCTTTTGCGACAACCAGTGTGCAACGTGCACAAACCGCTATCGCTTCCGGTGCGTTTGCCGCCGAGATTGCGCCGGTCACCGTTAGCAGCAGGGCAGGCGAGCGCGTGGTTGCAGTAGATGAAGGCCCAGGCAAAATCAAGCTCGACAAGATACCCGCACTCAAACCCGCATTTGCAAAGGACGGCACCATTACCGCGGCCTCCAGCAGCTCCATCAACGATGGTGCTGCCGCTATGGTTTTGATGCGCGAAAGCATGGCGCACACTTTGGGTTGCACGCCGCTGGCGCGCATTGTGGGGCATGCCACCCACGCCCAAGAGTCTAATTGGTTTACCACCGCACCGATTGCAGCGGTTGCCAAATTACTGGCCAAAGTGGGCTGGACTGCGCCCGAGGTCGATTTGTGGGAGGTGAACGAAGCCTTTGCAGTCGTCCCGATGGCACTTATGCGTGATTTGAGCGTGCCGTACGACAAGCTGAACGTGCATGGGGGAGCCTGTGCTTTAGGGCATCCGATTGGTGCCAGCGGTGCGCGCATCATGGTGACGCTGCTGTATGCCATGCGCGCTCGGGGACTCAAAAAAGGCGTGGCTACTTTATGTATTGGTGGTGGTGAGGCAACGGCTGTTGCCTTGGAAGTCTTGGGTGATTAAGTAATTGTTTGATCCTGTGTTAACTTGAACACATGACTTCTAAGCTAAACCGTCGCAAATTGCTATCGCTCCTAGGGGGTGCGGGGTTAGTCGGTGGCTCTAGTTTATTAGCCAGCTGTGGTGGTGGTGGAGGCAGTGCAGGTACTACAGGATCAACAGGCAGCACACCAAATTCCTGTACTTTATTAGGTACTGCAAGCCCAGTTGCACCGGGTACGGTTGAAAATATTGCCAATGATTTACTGCAAACTACAGCCACTAATCAGGCAGCAACCTACCGAAATGTTGATCGTATTCTTCCCGCATACCCTACGCGGGTAATGTCTAAAGCAGTTACCCCATCGGTATTAACGCAACATTCACGGTCTTTATGCAGTTTGCAATACAGCTACGGTGGTAGCAGTTACACCTTGAGTGACTACTTTACCCGTAACCGTACAGCAGGTTTGATGATTCTTAAAAACGGTCAGATTGCGTTAGAGCAATACGCCATGGGCAACAGTGCAAGTTCCCGCTGGACATCGTTTTCGGTGGCCAAATCTGTCACCTCCACGTTGGTAGGTATTGCTATCAATGATGGGTGGATAACCAGCATTGACAATACTGTACAAACTTACTTGCCGTCTTTCGCAGGTTCGGCTTATGCTTTAAATACGGTTAAACAATTGTTGTCCATGACATCCGGAATTTCATGGAATGAAGATGCTGCTGCAACCGGTCAAGGTACGTTAGGTGCTTTGTTTGCAGCTGCTAAAACGGGTAACTCTAATAATGTTCTGAATGTGATGCGCAACTGCACACGCGCAAATGCAGCAGGTACGGACTTTAATTACAGTACCGGCGAGACTTACCTATTAGGCGCCATTGTTGCCGCAGCAACCGGACGAAAACTTAGCACCTATTTTGCTGAAAAAATAGCCAACCCCATGGGTATGGAAACCGACGGTTATTGGATACTGGATGCTCCCAACGGGTTAGAGATGGGTGGAAATAATTTCAGTGCAACATTGCGAGACTATGCGCGGTTCGGTCAGTTTTTTTTGAAAGATGGAGCAACTGGTTATCCACGCGTTTTGCCAGTGGGTTGGCTTAATCAGGCATCCCAACCTGGATATGGTGCAACTGCGCATGGGGTTCCATTATTGAACTACCCATTAGGTTATGGCTACCAATGGTGGTCATTCCCACGTGGTCAAAGTGCCATTAACCAGGGCCTAACCATCCATGATGGCGCTTTCACCGCCCAAGGTATTTACGGTCAGTTTATTTATATCAACCCCAAGGAAGATGCGGTTGCAGTAGTCTGGAGCGCCTGGCCAAGCGGTTGGGACGGCGCGAAAGAATTTGAAACTTACAACCTGATCACAGCGGCGCTAACGGCGTTGCAATGAATACGAAGTATCCGTTGTTACGTGATTATTATTGTGCGCATTAATTGCTTTACGGCTTCATCTGGTGAAATTTGATTGCACAAAAGCCTTAGCTCAGGCATCTCAGGCGGCTCATACGGGCTGCTAATTCCCGTAAAGTGTTCCAAATCTCCACGCCGTGCTTTTGCGTACAAGCCCTTTACGTCGCGTTGTTCACAAGTCGATAGAGGAGTATCGACAAACACCTCTATGAATTCATCTGGTGCAAACAAGCTGCGAGCGAGCTTTCGATCTTTTTTTAAAGGTGAAATCATGCTCACCACTACAATCAGACCCGCATCGACCATCATTCGCGCTACTTCGGCCGCTCTACGCACATTTTCAGCCCGATCAGCTTCTGTAAAACCCAAATCACGGCTCAAACCATGGCGCACTTTATCCCCATCCAGCACATAAGTATGGTGGCCTATATCTTGCAGGTGTTGCTTCAGCAGATTCGCCACCGTTGACTTGCCGGCTCCTGACAAACCAGTAAACCAAATGCATAGCGGCCGTGGTTGTTTTTTAGTGCTCAATTTAATTTGATTAATTTAATTTTTTTAAGAAAATAATGTTGTTTATATCTTGTGTTTTGCCCGTTGCAACACTATTGGACAGATATTCAATCATGCCCTTACAATCTGAAAGAATAATTTCACTTTCTACGAATGCTTTATTCCACTTACAACCTGTCTATTGAAAGCGAAATTGATCTGCCCGAACTGCAGTTCGCCACGCAGACAGATGCACCTCCAGACGTTAATATCCAACTGTCGACCCTACCTGCCAATGGCTTGCCCGAGGGCCAGCAGCTCGGTCCATTTTTATGGGTTAAGCAAGAAGATTTATGGCTGCAAGTGCCGCAGGTGGCACGTTTCATGGTGCAGGGCGGACACACCATACTGGTAGATCCCGAGCCCGGAATTGACGAAGACAGTCTGCGCGTCTTTCTGCTTGGGTCTGCATTGGGCGCGTTGCTGTTTCAACGGGGCTATCTGGTATTGCATGGCAATGCCATTCGTATTGGCGACCAGTGCATGATTTCCGTAGGGCATTCTGGTGCAGGTAAGTCAACTTTGGCAGCGGGGTTTATGCAGCGCGGCTTCTCAGTATTGGCTGACGATGTTGTACCCATCAATAAAGCCTGCCAAGCTCTGCCTGGCTTCCCGCGCATCAAGCTGTGGCAAGACGTGGCAGATAAGCTGCAAATTGATACCAGTGCCTTGCGACGCATACGCCCTAACATCGAAAAATTCAACTTACCACTGAGCCAGCCCCCCTCGGCAGAGCCGGTACCCGTTCGTTGGATTTACATATTAGGCAGTGACAATATCCAAAGTTTCAATTTTTCCCCCATTCATGGCATGCAACGTTTCTTGCCGCTTTATAACAATACGTACCGTGTTCATTTTATGAATGCCATGGCTTTAAAGTCTGAGCACATGCAACTCTGCGGTCAACTGGCCAACAAAATCCGGCTGGCCAATATAACCCGGCCCAAAGCAAGCTTTGATTTGGATGCATTGATAGATCACCTGCTGGCCGATATGGCCGCCAACCCTTAAAGCGCAGCCCCATGCGTGGTATTTACTGGCTGGCATCGTATCCAAAATCAGGCAACACTTGGTTTCGCTCATTTTTGTGCAATTTGCAGCAGAACAGTGATGTGCCTGTAAGCATCAATGAGCTCTCTACCGGAAGCATAGCAAGCAGCCGCATGTGGCTCGATGCAGTGTTGGGTTTTGACACCGCCGATCTAGACCCCGATGCCATAGATCGGTTGCGCCCGGATGTGTACCGTTGGGCATTGCGCAACAACTCCATCGGTTACCATAAAATCCACGATGCCTTCACATATTTGCCAAATGGTGAGCCATTGGTTAGCCAGGAAGGCACCCTTGGCGCCCTCTATATTTTGCGTAACCCGCTCGATGTAGCCCCATCTGCAGCTAAGCATTGGCACAAAAGCCTAGACGAAACCATAGCGCGTATGGGCCAGCATGATGCAGTGCTGTCAAATAGCAGAACAGGTCTAAAAGACCAAGTTCGTCAGCGGCTACTCACTTGGTCTGAGCATGTGCTCAGTTGGGTCGATGCACCGGGGCTGAACAAACTCGTCATCCGGTATGAAGACATGCTGCGCGACCCGATTGCAACTTTTACCCAAGCCTGTCATTTTTTGCAACTGCCAACGGACGCTGCGCGCATTGAAAAAGCCATCCGCTTTAGCGATTTCAAAGTCTTATCGCAACAAGAGGCTGAAACGGGGTTTAGAGAGCGTCCAGCCAATGCGGAGCGCTTTTTCAATAGCGGGCAAAGTGGTGGCTGGCGTAATAAGCTAACCCCTGCACAAGTAGAGCGCATTATTGCTGACCATAGCGCGGTTATGCGCCGCTTTGGCTATCTTGACCCCTCGGGTCAGCCGTTATGAACCTGTTTTTCCTTTTGTAATGATCGAACACCATCCACTGCCAGACACTGTTTGCAATACCCCACAGGCTTTTGGCTTTTCAATGCCTTGGCCTGTGCCCGCGTTTAGCATGGCCGAGACCCATGTGCCCCATGCCGACCTCGCCTACCATTTTGTGCCTGAAGTCACGCGCGCCATATTGATGGGCTTTGCGCACAACCGCCGTGTCTATATTTACGGGCCGCATGGCAGCGGCAAATCGTCGCACATCGAGCAAGCGGCTGCGCGGCTTAACTGGCCCTGCATTCGTATCAACCTTGATGGACACGTTACCCGCGCTGACCTGATTGGGCGCGACATGGTGGTACTACGCGACGGTAAGCAAGTCACTGAATTTGTACCAGGCATACTGGTCTGGGCGTTGGAGCGGCCCGTGGCACTGATATTTGATGAATACGATGCCGGGCGCCCCGATGTTATGTTTGTTATTCAACGCTTGCTCGAAGCACAGGGCAAACTAACCCTGCTAGACCAAAATCGGGTCATCACCCCCCACCCCGCCTTTCGCTTATTTGCCACCGCCAACACCGCCGGCCAAGGCGATTCCAGCGGCTTGTACGCAGGCACCCAAGCCCTCAATCAAGCGCAGATGGACCGTTGGCATGTGGTTACCGAACTGGGCTACCTGCCCGCAGAGCAAGAACTCGTTATTCTGCAGGCTCGGCTCCCCCAATTGCTGCCCGCGCAAGCCAAGGCCATGGTCACGCTTGCAGGGTTGTGCAGGCAGGCGTTTGTGCAGGGCGATTTGTCATCGCTGGCCTCCTTACGCACCTTGGTGTCTTGGGGTGAAAATTTGCTATTGCTACAAGACGCTGCCGAATCTTTTCGGCTGGCTTTTTACAACCGGTGCGATGATCCTGAGCGTGCCTTGGTAGCAGAGCTCTTTCAGCGCTGTTTTGCCCAAGAGCTAGCCCCCAACCCCCATGCCTACAGCACCAGCCGAGCGTATTGAATGTAGTGCTGACCACGCAACACACACTACCATGGCAGCATGGCAGCGCGCCTATGCAGCACACCCCGTGGTACCCGTGGCTGCATCCTTTAAGTACATAGCGCCTGTTAATCCCCTTAGCCGTGCGGGAGGCGATGCCCACGCAGCGTGGCAACGCTGGCATAACGTGCTGCTAGACGAGCAACTAGCCTCACTGTTTACGGCCGCGCAGTGGCCTTGGTATGCGGCGCTTGAGCGTGCGAGGGTTGAAACGCTGGCCAGCCGCGACCTTCCCGGCATGGCCCGTAACCTTGCCCTCAACCCGGTACAACTGCAGCAGCTGCAACCCGCGTATGCGCCATGGGCGCCTATTTATGCAGTGGCGCGCACGGCACTGGCAACCAGAGAAACGGCTCCATGCAGTTATTCGCAAGCTGAATTAACACCCGCGCCGGCAGCGTCGTGGTGGCCACGCTGGCTCAAACGCAACCCGGTGCCAGCGGCCCCCACAACGGCCTATATAGTCAACACCTTGCAGCAAGCCCAAGCTATGTTGGGTGATGGCCTGCGCTTTGCGCATACAGTGCGGCCTTTAGTGCAATTGTTGGCGGCTTACCATGGCCGCACACATGGGGTTGATGCACCATTGCCCGGCAATCCGCACCAGCATGCACCAGACTTGTCGCAGCAACCAGACCCTGAGTTGGGTACCGAAATAGCTGCGCCCGAAGGTGCAGCCAGCAGTACGCCGGCCAATCTAAGCGCTGAAAGCACCTACCCCGGTTACCAAGTTTTTACCCACCAATGGGACGAAGAAGCATTCGCCACCCAATGGCTTACCCCGCAAGACAACGACGCCTTGCACCAGCTGCAAGCCCTTGACCACACCAAAGTGCGGCAACTAGCGCACCGCTTGCAGCGACGCCTGCTGGCGGCGCGATTGCGCCATTGGGCTTTTGACCAAGATGAAGGCCGACTCGACAGCCGTCGACTATCCCGATTACTGACCCAAACCGCGCAGCCTCGTGTATTTCGGGTAGAGGCCGAGGCCCCCCTGCCTGAGGCCTGTGTAACGCTGCTTATTGACCAGTCCGGCTCTATGCGTGGCGCACGTCAACGCATGGCAGTACAAGCCATTGACTTGGCAGTGCATACACTCCAAACCTGCCATATAAGCTGCGAGGTGCTGGGCTACACCACCCGTTTTGGGGCGGATAACCCGTTGCTGCAGGCTTGGCACCAAGCCGGCCAGCCGGCGCAGCCGGGGCGGCTTAATGCCCTGCGCCATATTGTTTACAAAACGCCAGCGCAGCCGTGGCGGCGTGCGCGCAGCCAGCTTGGGTTGTTGCTGCGCGATGGTTTTGGGCGCGAAAATATAGATGGCGAAGCGCTTCACTGGGCCGCCTGCCGCCTGATGCGACAAGCCCAGCCGCGTAAAATTTTGATAGTCCTGTCGGATGGCGCGCCTTACGACCCAGCCACAGCCCAAGCCAATGGCCGCCCCTATTTAGAAAACCACCTGCGCGAAGTTATTGCACAAATAGAGCGCAGCCCCATACAACTCGTAGCGCTGGGTGCGGGCCAAGACGTAGGGCGCTATTACCGGCATGCACTCACGCTGCAGCAGCCCGAAGCAGTGGCCGAGCTCTTGTTTAACCGCTTGGCCGAGCTACTCACCCATCCCGACTCTTTTTGAAAGCCCCCCATGACCGCTATTGCCGGCCTGATACGCCTAGACGACACTGCCGTTGACCGCGCCATACTGGAGCGCATGCAAACCCAGCTCACTCCTTATGGGCGCGATGCACAACACCATTGGCAACATGCCGGTGCTGGCTTGTTGCGCACTTTGTTGCGCACTACCCCCGAGGACAGCCTAGACCACCAACCCCTGCACCACGCAGCCAGCCAAACCGTATTGCTGTTTGACGGGCGGCTGGACAACCGCGAAGAACTTGCCCAAGCGCTGGGCATCCCCCCGCAAGAGCTTGCGCTCATGGCCGACAGTGCCGTGGCACTGCAAGCCTGCCTGCGCTGGGATAGTGCGGCGGTGGAGCACCTGCTGGGCGATTTTGCCCTGGCCTGCTGGCAGCCGCAGCGCAAGCGTCTGTGGCTGGCGCGCGACCCGCTAGGGCACCGCCCCCTGTTTTGGCACCGGCAACCCTACTTCTTTGCGTTTGCCACCTTGCCCAAGGCCCTGTTTGCCATACCCGGCGTGCCACGGGAGTTGTGCGACGAAAGGCTGCACGACTTCATATGCCTGCTGCCAATGGTGGGGCCGGAGTCATTTTTTAAAGACGTATACCGCGTAGAGCCCGGACAAATACTGACACTGGAGGGTGACCGTATCAGCACCCGGCGCTACCACCGGTTTGACCCGGAACGCGAAATGAAGCTGCCCACCGATGCCGACTACTTAGAAGCCTTTCGCGAGCAGCTAGACCGTGCCGTTGCACGCCAACTGCGCACCAGTGGCAAAATTGCCTCGCACTTAAGCTCGGGGTTTGACAGCTCTACCGTTACTGCCGTAGCTGCACGTCAGTTGGCACACAAGGGCCGGGGCTTGCTGGCCTACACCGCCGTGCCGCGTGCCGGCTATGACGGCCCCGAACACAAAGGCCGTCATGCCGACGAAGGGCCGGGCGCACGCGCCCTGGCAGCCCGCTTTGCCAATATTGAGCACATTTTGATGCACCCGGACGGCACCTCGCCGCTTGACTTACTGCAAGCCAGCACCGAGGCCATGGATCGCGCACCGCTCAACCCCTGCAACAATGTGTGGGGCAACGCCATTCAGGTGGACGCGGCGCGTCGCGGTGCCAAAGTGCTGCTTACCGGGCAAATGGGCAACATGACCATCTCGTACACGGGCGAGCCCTACCTGCCCGCCCTGCTAGGGCGCCGCCAGTGGGGCACTTGGTGGCAAGAGGCCACGGCCTACAAGCGTGCCAGCCCCAGCCTGGGCTGGCGTGGGCTGTTGGCCGGATCGGTAGGCCCCTACCTACCGCCGGCGCTGTGGGAGTTGCTGCAAAAATTGAAAGGTAGCGGCGCAAAGTTAACCGACTACACAGCCATACACCCCGATTTTTTAGAAAAAATGCACAGCCACACCCGCGCCAAAAATGCCGACTGGGACTTGAGCTACCGCCCCTGGGCCAGCGGCCGCGCCATGCGCATTGCGGTGTTAAATCGCTTGGACAATGGCGAACACTCTGTAGCCGCCAACGCGCTGGGCTTGGAGGTGCGCGACCCCACCAGCGATCTGCGCCTGCTGGAGTTTTGCTTGGCCGTGCCAGACCACCAATACCTGCGCCAAGGCCAAACCCGCTGGTTACTGCACCGACTAATGGGCAACGTGCTACCGCCCGAAATACTGCATGCCCCTGGCAAAGGCCTGCAAGCCGCGGACTGGCACGAAGCCGCCGGCGCAAACCTGCCCCGCATGCGCGAAGAGCTGCTCCGCATGAAAGCCCATGGCGGTGTTGCAAAGTATCTTGATATTGATGCCCTGTTGCACCTACTGGACCACTGGCCCACCAGCGGCTGGAACAAAGCCAGCACCGTAGAGCGCTACCGGCTCAAGCTCATGCGCGGCTTGGCAGTAGGTACCTTTATACGGTATGTGGATAACAGAAATGAATAACCCACAGCCGCACAGCGCAATGGTTATTGACGCCGAAACCCCAGGCATTAGCCGCTGCCTTTACGCCATAGAGCAGGTGCTAATACATGGTGGCGCCCAGATACACCCCGGCCTGTGTATTGTGGAGCGCGGCGGACATTTCACTATTTATTGTGCAACTGCCGATATAACGGCTGGGCAGCACTTGTTTCATTTGCCGTTAGCGTTGCTTATACCGGTAGATGGCATTCAGTGGGCTGATTCGCAGCAAACCTTGGCATTAGCAGCAACCCCAAACCACCTAAGC
>CALPVM020000056.1 GCA_943327015.2 Akkermansia muciniphila | reverse complement strand
CTGAGCGCGACACCGCCATAGACAATGGTGAGGTCTTTACACTGATAGCATCCAACACCAGTAGTAGCCCTAGCACTGGTGGCTTGGGCACTGTTAAGGATGATGGTTCGGGAGATTACTTTTCAGCTGATAATATCAGCGATACTTCTCTTGTACCGGCAGGATTGATTTTGGACGATGATCGTCCCAAGCCGGAAGTCAAAGTAACTGTATTGCCTTCGATCATAGAGACATCAGCTTCAGCGGTTGAGGTAACTGTTCCTGATGTTAAGGTAAACGTTATAGCGCCATTTGTTTCAGCTTTGACCACAAACACCCCGCTCATTGCCAGGGCAGATGTAGTTGTCACCTTGGCTGATGTAAAAACCAGTTCATCTGGATACCAAATTCCTGTCAACGAGGTAGCGTCTCCGGGTCTTAACCTTTACCGTGGGGTGACAGACCAGTTTATTAAATCAACTGAGAATACGACCAAAGTTAGCCTCCCGTTCGATGCTTTTATCCACTCCGATAAAGACGCCGTAATCAAGTTACAGGCTAAACAAACGGATGATTCTCCCTTACCTAATTGGGTACGTTTTGATCCAGTGTCCGGTGTTTTTGAGGTAACACCCCCTAAAGAATTCAAGGGTAAGCTGGATTTGAAAGTAGTTGCACGTGATAGCGATGGTAGAGAAGCCACATCTTTATTCCAAATGTTTATTGGAGAGCAAAAGCAAGAACAAGCCCCAGCTGAGGGTAAGCAAAGTCGCGAGGGCTTCACCGATAAACTGCGTTTGGCCAGTAAGCGACCCATGAGTGTGATGCGAGTGTCTGACGGAACGGTCCCTGTACCAGCCCGTGAGGTGACAACAATACGTGCTCGCGCTGCATGACGGGAGTGTTGTCTGATCTTGCTCGAAGGGCTCGTAATGCAGAGACTGACCGCGAACTAGCCTTTTCGCTGGTCAATGACACCTTAGCTTTGGTGGCCTATCGACAGGCCGCATTGTGGCTGGTCGATGAGGGTGTATGGAGCTTGTCCGGTGTAGTACAGCTAGACGCCAATGTGCCCTATGTTCAGTGGCTTCATGGTGTAGCAAGGTACCTCCACGCAAAGGGGGGAGATGCCTTGCGATCGTTTACTGCGAGCGACCTGCCTGAGGACCTGGCGGCTGAGTGGGCGCAGTGGTGGCCAGCCCATGCATTGTGGTTGGGTTCGTCTTCTGGCAGGGTTGGTGGGTCAGCTTTGCTAGTACGAGATACTCCATGGACGAGCCAAGAATTAGAGGATTTGCAGCAGTGGACGGAAGTTTGGTGGCATGCATTTGCATCTTTATATCATCCTAGGTTGGCTCGGTTAAAAAATTGGCGTTCTCGTACAGCCCGAATATTATTGCCAACAGCTGGCCAGGTATGGTGGCGTCAGCGTCGTTTTCATGTGCTTATAGCCTTGTTGTTGGTTCTGCTATTGCCAGTTAGGTTAACCGTATTGGTTCCGGGCGAATTGGTGGCTGCACAGCCAACTGTCATTCGTGCGCCACTTGATGGGGTAATTGATGTTTTTCATGTTCAGCCCAATCAATTAGTGGCTGTAAATCAATTGTTGTTCAGCTTTGATGCGGTGTTACTTCAATCACGACTCGATGTAGCCCAGCAATCGTTGGCAACTGCTGAGACTGAGTACCGTCAGACTAGTCAGTTAGCATTAACAGATTCAAAATTTAAAACCCAATTGGGCTTATTAATTGGCAAGGTGGAAGAGCGACGTGCCGAAATCGACTATTTGCAAGAACAACTTACACGCGCCAACGTGTTGGCGCCTGATGCAGGGGTGGTGCTTATGGATGATCCCTCCGAATGGATTGGAAAACCGGTAGTCACCGGTGAGCGTATCTTGCGCATTGCCATGCTGGATGATGCCGAAGTGCAGGCTTGGGTGCCTTTGGCAGATGCTATCACTTTGAACCAGGGCGATGAAGTTGTTTTATACCTCAGTGCTAGCCCGCTTTCTCCTGTATCTGCAAAAGTACGCTATATGTCGCACGATGCAGTGCAGCGGCCGGACGGAACCTATGCATATCGGCTGCGCGCTGTGTTGAACGATAAATCTAGCCATCGGATAGGGCAGAAGGGGACGGCCAAGTTGCACGGACATTGGGTACCCTTGTCTTATTGGGTATTACGTAGGCCTTGGGCTGCCATGCGCGCTTACTTAGGCTGGTAGATCATGCCATTGCCCCGACTGCGTGAAGAACTTGATTTGTTGGATGGTCCGACGTTGCCAGATGGTCAGCCCAGTTGGACGCTGCACGATCCGGTCAGAAATTTATTTTTTCGTATTGACTGGCCAACCCTGGAGATTTTGCAGCGTTGGGATATGGATGATCCTATTCGCATTGCTCAGGATATTTCCGATCACTCAACGTTGACATTGTCACATGAAGACATAACAGAGGTAGCTCAGTTCCTTGTGCAAAATCAACTGGTGCAAGTGCACGCTGCGGATGCCTCCAAAAAAATGGCGCAGCAGTTGTTTCGCATCCAAGGTACCGCAGTTCAGTGGTTGTTGCATCATTATTTGTTTTTTCGTATTCCATTACTTAAACCAGATGCTTGGCTAAACCGATACTTGCCTTGGGCAAGATGGTTCGCCAGCAGTCAGTTTTTAATATTTACCTTGCTGGCGTTTGTCGTTGGACTTTCTCAGGTTATCAGACGCTGGGATGTATTTGCTGCCTCACTGGTTGATACCTTCAATCTGGAAGGCTTGATCTCCTATGGTATTGCGCTGTTTTGTGTAAAGTGTTTGCACGAGTTAGGCCACGCTTTTACTGCCAAACATTATGGTTGTCGGGTGCCCACCATGGGGATAGCCTTTTTGGTCATGTGGCCGGTAGCCTATACAGATACCAATGAGACGTGGCGATTAACCAACCGTTTCCAACGTTTGCGTGTAGCCAGTATGGGCATTGTCACAGAGTTGGTAATCGCAGTTTGGTCTACGCTTGCATGGGCTCTGCTGCCGGAAGGTGGTTTGCAGTCTGCGGCGTTTGTTTTAGCGACTACAAGCTGGGTTGCAACACTTGCTATTAACGCCAGCCCTTTTATGCGTTTTGATGGATACTTTATTTTAATGGATGCGCTGGACATGCCTAACCTGCACGGTCGTAGTTTCGCTCTGGCTCGCTGGAAATTACGTGAATGGCTTTTTGATTTGGGAGAGGAACCACCCGAGCACTTTTCCAAAACCAAGTCAGCTTTATTAATTTTATTTGCTTGGGCTACATGGATATACAGGCTGGTTTTGTTTATTGGTATTGCAGTTTTGGTTTACCATTTTTTTATAAAGCTGGTTGGTATTTTCTTGTTTTTGGTCGAAATCGTCTGGTTTGTAGCCAAGCCCGTGGCGAGCGAGTTTGCGGTTTGGCGATCTAAGTGGCCACGTATTCGCGGCCAATCGCGTAGCCGCAAGGTCGCTTGGTTGTTGTCACTGCTACTGTTGGCGGGCTTCATTCCATGGCCCGGAAGAATTGTGGCAAGCTCCATATTGCGACCATCGGATTCATGGCCAGTTTATGCTCCAGCAGGAGCGCGTTTGGATGCGTTGCCTTTTCAGCATGGATCGCTTGTACGTGCCGGTGAACCTTTGTTGAGTTTATATGTTCCAGAGTTATCAAGCCGTGAAAAAGCCTTGCAAATCAAAATTGACCAGCAGCGCATTTTGGCAAGTACATCTGCCTTTAACGAAGACATGCGCAAGCGTTGGATGGTTGCAGAGCAGACACTCGTTACCAGCGAAACTGAATTGCTGGGCTTGCAGTCAGAATCAATGCAGTATCGGCCATTGGCTCCCTACGATGGCCGTTTTCAGTTAGCTGATCCAGAACTAGAGGTAGGTCAATGGGTAAGTAAAAAAGAGCCATTGGCAGTTTTGATTCGCGCCAATTCACCTTGGCGGGTAGAAACCTGGTTGGACGAAGATGATATTTCAAGAATCCGTATCGGACATTCAGCACGCTTTGTATCTGACAGTGCAGATGGTGCCATGTTGTCATTAAGGGTTATTGCAATAGATCAGGACGCAGCCCTCTTTTTGCTGCGACCAGAGCTTAGCAGTGTGCTGGGTGGGCACGTTTTAACCCGTGAAAAAAATGGGCAGATGGTGCCAGAGCGTTCAGTTTATAGGGTCTTCATGGAAGTAGACAACATAACGCCCGAGATGCAGCAGAGAGAACTGCGGGGTCACGTAACCGTTGATGCTTCCTGGCAAAGTCCACTCACCAAATACTTGCGTCAGATAGTGGTGGTTATTGTCAGGGAGTTTGGCTTCTGATTCGTTGGCTTATTCGGTTGTAAGCCTTGAAATATTGGTCCAAATTAGTGAGGGTTGATAGTTCAGCGTGTATGATGGAATGCATTGTTAGCTGCTGTCGCGGAATATTGTCTTTTAGGATTCATCATGGACTTCGCCCAAAATTTTTCATCTTTGGCCAATTCTTCTAACCGTTCAGGACAACCTATTGCTGATTCAGGCCAGTACCTGACATTGCGTTTGGGTAATGAAGAGTACGCCATTGATATTTTGCGCGTTCAGGAAATCCGCTCCTTTGAAGAGCCCACTAAAATGGTTAACTCACCCAGTTTTATCAAAGGTGTCATTAATTTGCGTGGTGTGATCGTGCCGATTGTAGATTTACGCCTCAAGCTCAACATGGACAATGTGGAGTACGACGAATTTACCGTTGTGATTATTTTGAATATACGCGGTACCGTTATCGGTGCTGTGGTCGATTCAGTGGCCGATGTTGTAACGCTCAACTCTAACAACATCAAAGCAGCACCTCAGTTTGAGTCTGTGGTAGATGCGCGCTTCATTGTCGGTTTGGCAAATTTAGGCAATCGTATGCTCATCGTCATGAACATGGATGCACTCATGAGCAATGCCGAAATGGGCATTATCACCGAATCATATTGATGTTTTAAAAGGCTTGCGTTGCTCTAGTTGCTGCATGTAAACATCTATATGCTGACCTTCGCGGTCTAAAAAATCAGAAACCGCATTTGCAAAAGCAGGGTGTGCCAGCCAGTGTGCACTGGTGGTTTTAACCGGTAACAATGCACGAGCCATTTTGTGCTCACCTTGCGCCCCACCTTCAAAGCGAATATATCCGTGTGCAATGCACCATTCCAAAGGTTGGTAGTAGCAAGCCTCAAAGTGCAAACAATCTACGCTTTCTAGGGCACCCCAATAACGTCCGTAGGCTATTTTGTCCGCTGGGTTAAGTGCTACAAGGCTGGCTGCTAGTGCTTTACCGGAGCGATAAGCCAAACACATGAGCCAGTTTTCTGACATGTTCTGGGCAACTCGCTCAAAAAAATCGAGGTTTAAATACGGTGCGTTACCGTGCTCTAGGTAGGTGCGTTCGTAGCAGCGGTAAAAAAACTCCCAATCGTCTAAGCTAATGTCTGTTCCGGTTTTACATTCAAAAGTAATCTCGGCTTGCGCAACCTTGCGTCGTTCTTGTTTGATTTTTTTGCGTTTTTCTTGAGTCAGGCTGCCTAAAAAATGGTCAAAATCCGCATAGCCAGGATTGCTGTTTTGCCAATGAAATTGCACCGTGTGCCGCAACATCAAACCGTGGTCACGGCATGTTTGTACATCGTCTTCTGCCAAAAACAGCAGGTGTAAAGACGACACTTCACGGCTTTGGCACCAATCAAGCAACTGTTTTAATAGTGCATGACGGGCTTCGGCATTGACTGCCATTAATCGTGCCCCTGGCACAGGTGTAAATGGAACCGCCACCAGCGCCTTGGGATAATACTGCAAACCATGCTGCTGGTAAGCGTTGGCCCAGGCCCAGTCAAATACATATTCACCATACGAGTGGGTTTTAAGATGCATCACGCAGGCTGCAAGCAGC
This sequence comes from Akkermansia muciniphila, assembly GCA_943327015.2. GTDB lineage: Bacteria > Pseudomonadota > Gammaproteobacteria > Burkholderiales > Burkholderiaceae_C > Allorhodoferax. The sequence goes on along the minus strand of CALPVM020000056.1, from coordinate 4,424 downwards.
TTGCCATCTTGTTCCAATGTTAGGTAATGTGCAGTCCACCCGGTGGCCGGCGTAGCACTGCCACTGGCCGTTAAGGCTAAAAGATACTCATGGCGCATGAATGGGGTAGGGTGTGTTTGCAGATGGAGCAGCGCATTCCATGCATTTGCATTAATTTCGTTGGGCGAGGTCGTCCAGCGAGTGACATAATTGCGATCATTTATCAGCGCTGCGTGCGCAGTAGTTGCACCAACGGTGTGGCTATGAACATCAATATTCTGGCTCATGACTTTTAAATTCTGTGTTGCTCAACTTAACTACGTGGTGGGCGACCTGACAGGCAATGTAAAAAAAATAACGGATGCAGCCCATCAGGCTTACGCCGAGGGTGCACAGTTGTTGTTAACCCCCGAGCTGTCTATTTGCGGCTATGCTGCAGAAGACCTATTTTTTCGGCCTGCATTTATGCAAGCCTGTGATGATGCCCTGAAATCATTGACCCATGCGCTCAGCGGGTTAAAAGGTTTAACTGTTGTGGTTGGGCACCCTGTAGGTAGCGACAACCGCACCCGCTCTGTATCCGTTAACAAGCGTTATAACGCCGCCAGCGTCCTGCAAGACGGCAATGTCATAGCAACATACTACAAGCAGATGTTGCCCAATTATCAGGTGTTTGATGAACAGCGTTACTTTACGCCCGGTCAGCAGCCCTGTGTATTTCCGGTGAGTGCTGGTGCGCAAACCATACAAGTCGGTTTGCTCATCTGCGAAGACGCATGGTTTGACGCGCCGGCACAGCAGGCTAAGGATGCAGGAGCGCAAATTTTGGCGGTCATTAATGCATCGCCTTTTCATATAGGCAAAGGGTCGGAGCGTGAGCAGGCTATGGCGGCACGGGCTTCTAAGGTCGAGTTACCATTGGTCTATGCCCATTGGGTGGGCGGACAGGACGAACTGGTGTTTGATGGGCGTTCGTTTGCCCTTAATGCCGATGGTGGCTTGGCAGGCCGCGCTCCGAGTTTTAAAGAGGATCTGTTTGATATTGGCGTTACATTGCAAAACTCCGGCGTGGTGCTATCAGGGCCTATCAGTACTGAGCAAAGCACGGAAGCCGATGTCTGGGATACCCTAGTGTTGGGCGTGCGTGATTACGTCCAAAAAAACGGTTTTCCGGGTACTTTGTTAGGTTTGTCGGGAGGCATAGATTCCGCGCTGGTATTGGCTATTGCTGTAGATGCCTTGGGCGCAGACAAGGTGCGTACCGTGATGATGCCTTCGCCCTACACGGCCGACATTAGCTGGATTGATGCCCGTGATATGGCAAAGCGTTTGGGTGTGCAATACCAGGAAATACCCATCTTGCCGCAGTTTGATGCTTTTATGCAGGCTCTGGCACCAGACTTTGCTCATCTTCCTGTGGATGCTACCGAAGAAAACATACAAGCCAGAATACGTGGCACCATGTTAATGGCACTGAGCAATAAAACCGGCAGCATTGTGCTCACAACCGGTAATAAATCAGAAATGGCAACCGGTTATTGCACTCTGTATGGAGATATGGCCGGTGGTTTTGCTGTACTCAAAGACGTCAGTAAAACGCTGGTTTTTAAGCTTGCCCGTTGGCGTAACACTAACGACCCTTATGGAACGGGTGCCAACCCGATTCCGGAGCGCATCATTACCCGCCCACCCAGCGCCGAATTGCGCCCCGATCAGACCGATCAAGATAGTTTGCCACCCTATGATGTGCTAGATGCCATAATAGAACGTTATATGGAGCAGGATGAGAGCATACAATCTCTGCTGGATGCTGGTTTTGCTCCGGAAGCCGTAGAAAAGGTAACACGCTTGATTAAAATCAATGAATACAAGCGTCGTCAATCTGCCGTCGGAATTCGTATTACCCACCGCAGTTTTGGCAAAGATTGGCGTTATCCTATCACCAACCGTTTTAGATCCTAATTTTTTACTTGGAACCGCAATGAAACAAATTACTGCAATTATCAAACCTTTTAAACTGGAAGAAGTGCGTGAAGCTTTGGCTGCATGTGGCGTTACAGGCTTGACGGTTACCGAGGTTAAGGGCTTTGGCCGTCAAAAAGGACATACCGAACTGTACCGTGGCGCAGAATACGTGGTGGATTTTTTGCCTAAAGTCAAAGTAGAGGTTGTGGTTAAGTCGCAAGACTTGGATGGCTGTATTGATGCCATCGTTAAAGCTGCACGCACCGGCAAAATTGGCGACGGCAAAATCTTTGTTACCAATGTAGAAAAAGTAGTGCGTATACGCACCGGCGAGCAGGACGACTCAGCCGTTTAAACAGCTTCTGAGGTGCCTCAGGTGCAGTGCTCGTAGATCGCTGCACCCCAAATGCCAGCGCACAGCAGCAAACTTAAAAAAACAGCGGCGCTCCCCATGTCTTTTGCTTGTTTAGAAAGACTATGCCACTCTGGTCCAATTCGGTCTATGGCAGATTCAATGGCCGTGTTGAGCAGTTCAACCACCATGACCAAAATAACGCTGCCTGCTAATAATGCCGCTTCAACCCACGACTGAGCTAACCAGAACGCACCAGGCAGCATAATCATGGCTGCTATGCATTCTTGTTTGAATGCTGCTTCCCTCCAGCCTGCTTTAAGGCCTGCAGCAGAGTAGGTAGTTGCATACCAGAAGCGTAGCAAACCCTTGTGCTTAATCATCGACTCATGGGCTCTGAGACAACTAAGCGCGTTCCGGCAATAGCGTCATGCCAAAATTGACCGTCTTTATGCAATTTGCTAGATAGTGCCCACACGATAATCCATAAAAAAAGCGCAGCGGATGTGGTTGCGGGCCCCCATTGCAACGGCAAGGCCAGCAGAAGTGGTGGTAACAACCAAAGCCAACTGGCAACATAACGCAACATGGCATGCGACTGAGTGATGGCCTGGCCCTGTTTGTTGACCACCCGGATATGCCAGGTTTTCATGGCCAGTGTTTGCCCCTTAGCCCAGAACCAAACAAAATAAATGCCGAAAATAACAAAAAGAAATGCTTGTAGGGCGTGACGGTTACTTAAAGCATGACGTGTTTGGGTCAAAGTTCCAAAAAGGTAGCCCGCCAGAAACACGACTCCAAAAAGTAACATGCTTTCATAAATCCAACTGGCCATTCGGCGCCATAAGCTCGGCGTAATCATTAAAGTGTTCATCAAAAAAGTATTTACAGCGGATCTCGTAATTGTGCTTGAAGCAGAGGCAATAAAGTGCGTGAGTTGACGGAGTTTTGTTGTTCCATCAGTGCACGTAGCGATTCTGGTGGTGTCCGCCTTGGCGCAATAGTAATCAGCCTTTGGTTTTTTGTGAGCCTGCTAGACAAAGCACCGCTGTTTCCCTTTTTAGCAAGTGCTTGTTCCGTGAGTATTTGTCGATCTTCAGGACTCAGGGCTTGGTAAGCTTCCCAATTGGCTGCCCGCTCTTCGGGGGATAATTTTTTTGTTTCGGCAAAGTTAAGTCGAGCTAACTGGCGATCTTTGGGTTTAAGTGCGGCCCACTCCACCATGCGACTGTGCAACTTGGATTTTTCATCGGATGTCATCTTGGGGAACTTGCGCGCAAGGGTTAACCACTTGCGTTGATGTGCTTCACTTAAATGAGGCCAAACTTGTTGCAGTGGTTGTAAAGATTGCTGTTTTTGCGCTGACAGATGACTCCACTCCAAACCCGATGCGCCAGAGTGCACACTCTTGGTTGCTAATGCTGTGTCTTGGGAATGTGGTGTGGTTTGACCTAAACAAACTGAAGACGAAATTAGGCAGGCCGCAAACAGCAGCCCTAATCTCTGAAAATGCAAAAGATCGGTAATGAAAGGGTTAATGTGCATCAGTCACCTTGATGCATGCGTAAATACTGGGCAAAACCTGGGTCGGTGTAAGCGGAGGGTGGCAGGTCATCGGTTAATAGTTCGGTGTCAACATCGGCTAGTTCTTGCGTATTCAGTTCTTCTTGAATCACGGAAATAGAAACCAACCCCACCATTAAAGCCAACAATGCAAAAAAGGAAAAAAGTGGGTTCCATCCCTCGCGCCCACGCCAACCAAGATGCATGGCGGCGCTTCGTCCGGCGTGCACAATGGAAGTCTGTGTATGTGCGTGGGTCTTTTTACGCGCTTGCACAGCAAGCGATCTGGCAGATTTAAGTCTTTCTAAAACATCATGTGGCAGTGCATTCAATGACTCATCTAAACGCTCAGATATGCGTTTTCCTGTGGCCAAATAAATTGCATCGCGTTGGTTCATGCTTTGATTATGTTTCATAGTTTTATCCCTTTGGCAGAAAGAGCTTTAGCAAGTGCATTAATGGCTCTGAAGCTATGAGTTTTAACGCTACCTTGGGTGCAGCCCATAGCAAGTGCGGTCTCAGCTACATCCATATCTTCCCAATAACGCATCAAAAAGGCTTCACG
>CALPVM020000055.1 GCA_943327015.2 Akkermansia muciniphila | reverse complement strand
TGCTCATACAGCAAAGGGGTACCGGGCAGGCTGGCAATGCGTTGGTTTTGCAAATCATCGCCCCCCGGGTTGGAGGTGCGGCACAGCAAAAAAGCCCCTTTGTTGTGGTACTTAAGGTAGGGCTGTACCGAATCAAACCCCATATAAGGCGATAGTGTTACCGCGTCTGCACCGTAACGCTCAAAGGCCTCGATGGCGTATTGCTCTGCAGTGCTGCCGATATCGCCACGCTTGGCGTCCAGAATAACCGGCACATGCGGTGCCGCTTTGCGGATATGCTGAATTAGTTGTTCCAGCTGCTGCTCGGCCCGGTGCGCGGCAAAGTAGGCAATTTGGGGTTTGAAGGCCATGGCCAAGTCAGCCGTGGCATCGACAATAGATGCACAAAAATCAAAAATCTTAATGGGCTGCCCGCGCCAATGGGTTGGAAACTTAGAGGGTTCAGGGTCGAGTCCGACACACAACAAGGATGCGTTAGTACGTTCGGCCTGGCGTAGTTGGTCAAGAAACTTCATACAGTGGTTATTTGAAAAAAGTAATTTCCGGCTAGATGCTGTCCATAGCGAGGCAAAGGTCTGCCCAGGCTTTGGCTTTATCGGCACTGCGGCGCAGCAAATCCTTGGGCGCATAGGTTACCACCACGGGAAGTTGCTGGTAACGGTACACCGTACCCCGCAATTTACCCAAAGGCTGCATAGCCAACTGAGGATTGGCCGATAGCAACACCTGATGGGCAAAACGCCCCATGGCAATGATGACTTTGGGTTGTACCAGCGCTATTTCGCGCTGTAAAAACGCCGCACATTGCGCCAGCTCTTCTGGCTGCGGTATCCGGCCATGCGGTGGTTTGCACTTGACCACATTGGTGAGATAAGCCCCTGCAACACCCGCCGCATGGCGATCTTTAGCCACTGCCTTGAGCATATTGTCGAGCAATATCCCGGCCTGTTGAGCAAAGGGGGTGGCTTCGCGGTCTTCGTCTTCATCCGGGGGGTCACCTACCACCATCCAGTCCGTTTGCCGGATAGTCTGCGCTTGCAAGGTGGTTTTTTTGCGCCCCGCGCACAAACCACAGGCAGTACATGCCGCCACCTCCTGCGCAAGACCTACCGCATCCAAATGTTGGACATCGATTGCAGCAGCCATAACACTTGCCGCTGCAGAAGCTACAGCAGGACGCACTGGGGCAACAGTTGCTGCGGCAACAGCAGGCCGAGTAGCAGCACTTACGTGCTCCGGAGCCTCTATGGTTGGCGCATCTGGCAACCAGACTCTGATGCCCATTTCCTGCAGCATGGCACGTTGGCGGCTATCGAGTTCAAGTGTCATGGTTCAGCCCGCTCCTAACTGCAAACTCATAACAATGGCATCTTCGCGCCGTCCATGCCCGTCAGGATAGTAGTTTTTACGCAAGCCCACCCGCTCATAGCCCAACCGCTGGTACAGGTGAATGGCAGGTGCATTATTCAAACGCACCTCCAGCCAAGACCACTGTGCCAATACACTGCGCGCCCAAGTATGCATGGCTTGCATGATCACAACCGCCCAACCTTGCCTTTGGTATTGCGGAGAAACGGTAATATTAAGCAAATGCACCTCGTCCACGCCCTGCATGGCCACAAAATATCCGATAACGGTGTGCTCACGCATCAACATCTGTGCCTGGTACCCCGCTTGCAACGTATCGTTAAAAACAGCGCGCGTCCACGGATGGGCGTAGGCGTTTTGCTCCACCTGCAATACAGCATCCAGATCCGATGGCTGCATCGGTCGAAAATGTGTAATTGAGTCAAGAGCTGCCATTTACAACGCCGGCGTACCAAGCTGCGCCTGCAATCGGGCTGCTTTTTCAGCCATGCGCTCATCAGTCGTTTGGGCCACCTTGTCGCGGATGTACTCCGGTAATGCATTTTCGGCGGCAATTGCAGCACCTTGCTGTAGCAATTGTGGCGCCAAACGCAGCAATGCTGCGGCACTGGGGTAGGCTTCAATGCGTTGTTGCGGGGCGTGTTCGTGCGTTGCAATTCGCGCTCCATAAATACCGAACACGTTACCCGCCATAATGTTGGACACCTGCAAATCTTCCGGGCGCACCAGAAAGTTGGGTTGCAGCGTAGACCATTGACCTTGCTCATAAGCATAACGCGCTGCATACATTTCGTCCATGCGCGCGTCAATCAGCGCCGTTACAGTGATTGCACTCTGGTCTTGCAATGCGGTCCAACGGGCGTCTTCGGCCACAGCCAATAGGGTGTCGATTGGCAACAAAGGCACCTGAGCACCAAAACCTAAACCTTGTGCTACGGCACAAGCAGTACGCAAGCCGGTAAAAGAACCCGGTCCACTGCCAAAGCAAATGGCATCGAGGTCTGACAATTGCAGCTGGGCTTGTGCCAACAAATCCAAAATAGCAGGAATCATGCGCGCAGATGCTTGCGCTCCCGCTGCACCTTGGCTATGCCACAGATGGGGAACGCCATTACGCAGGCACGAAACAGCAACAGACATAATCTCAGTACTGGTATCAATAGCAAGGAGTTGGTGTTGGCGCATGCCTGAATTATCCGGGATATCGGCAACTCCGATCTCACCTGATGGATAATAGCTGTATGTTTTTTCAGCATTTTCTTTTAAAATCTAACAGGTTTATTGCTTTTGCGGCAATTGGCGCAGCTGTTGCGGTCTTCTCGCAGGCGGCATCTGCACAAACTATTCCTGCCGATGTTCTGGCTGCACTGAACAAAGCCAAAGTTCCGCTTGAAGCTGTTTCTATGCTGGTGTTACCTGCAGATGGCAACACTAACCAGACACCCCGACTCGCACACCGGGCAGACAGCGCCATGAATCCGGCTTCTGTGATGAAGCTGGTAACCACCTACGCTGCACTCGATTTGCTGGGGCCCAACTTCTCTTGGTCAACACCGGTCTATATCGATGGCGCAGTACGCGATGGCACGCTGCGTGGCAATGTGGTAATTGTGGGGCAAGGAGACCCCAAGCTGGTGGTAGAACGCCTGTGGCTGCTATTTCGCCGGCTGCAAGGACTGGGCATACACACCATCGATGGTGATATTATTCTAGACAATTCGGCCTTTGAATTACCGGCAACTGAGCCTGGCAGTTTTGATGGCGAGGCGCTGCGCCCGTACAACGCCAGCCCAGATGCCTTGCTGATTAACTATAAATCGTTGGCTATCACCTTCAATCCGGACTCGCAAGCACAAGTTGCCAGAATCCATTACGACCCGCCTCTGGCGGGCGTGCAGATGCAGACCACTGTGCCCTTGATTTCTGGCGACTGCAATGACTACCGCTCGGCACTCAAAGCCAATTTTTCTGATGCTAGCACTATTGCATTTACAGGCGCTTACCCAGCAAGTTGCATGGAAAAATCATGGCCTTTGGCCTATGTAGACTCCCATAGCTTCGCCCAACGTGCGGTATTAGGCATGTGGCAAGCGATTGGCGGCAAAATTACCGGCTCTGCGCGCATGGGCTTACTACCAGCACAAAGCCCCATGCAGACACCTTCCCTGCAAGCAACATCGGCTCCATTGGCTGAACTCGTTCGGGACATCAACAAGTTCAGTAACAACGTGATGGCACAACAAGTGTTTTTAACACTGGGGCGCGTTTTAAATCCATCTACCAACGGCAAAGGATCGTTCAACGCATCGCGCACCGTGGTACAACGCTGGTGGTCGGAGCGTATTACGCCGAACGAAATTCCGGTGCTAGACAACGGCTCGGGCCTGTCACGGCAAGAGCGCATCAGCGCCCAGGCGCTAGGGCGGCTGCTGCAGGTCGCTTACCGGTCACCCCACATGCCGGAGCTCATGGCTTCTTTACCCATAGCCGGCGTAGATGGCACAATGCGCCGCTCCACAGCGCAAAGCAAAGGTTTGGCGCATCTGAAAACCGGTAGCCTCAATGATGTTGTGGCAGTGGCGGGCTATGTACTCGGGCAAAGTGGCCAGCGCTATATTCTGGTTGCCATGATGAACCACCCCAACGCCAACGCCGCCCGCCCAGCTATTGAAGCGCTACTGGACTGGACAACAAAAGACCAAACCCTCCATGCAAACCATTGACCTGATAGGCTATATAGCCGCAACCCTAACCACCGCGAGTTTTGTGCCGCAGGTCATGCAAACCTTCAAAACTAAAGATGTCAGCGGTATCTCTCTGTGGATGTACAGCGCCTTTACCATCGGCATTGCCATGTGGCTGGTGTATGGTTTTTTAATTTCAGCCTGGCCGATAGTGATTGCCAATGCAGTGACGCTCTCTTTGGCTGGTGCCATTTTGTGGATGAAAATTCATTATCAAAAGTCATAACATTTTTCCTTGTTTCTTGAAATTATTTGTTTCTTTACCCCTAAATGACTGTAGCTTGTGTTAAAAATTGGTAGAGACATTTTTATTACCAGGCTCAATTGCTATGACCCCCATAAAAACTTATATAAATCGGCTTATTCCCTCCCTTTTTGCAGAGCCCAAAACACCTCCCGTACGCTATGAATCGCCCAACGCAGTATCTTCTACCAAAATTTGCAAAGATGGCAACCCGATCTTCGTACGGGATTGGCCGCTACCACCAGATGCCACACCACGCGGCCTGATTTTGATGGTGCATGGCTTAGGAGAGCACATTGGCCGGTTTGACCATGTAGCAGACCACTTTAATAGCTGGGGCTTTGCGGTCCGGGGTTATGACCAGTACGGTCATGGACGAACCGGTGGGCCACGCGGGGGCCTGCCCTCCAATTTCCGGCTTTTGGATGATTTGGCTGACATAGTGGATGACACCCGCAAAAATATGGACCCCAACACCCCCCTCATTTTGCTGGGTCACAGCATGGGTGGCTTAGTGGTCGGACGCTTTGTAGCACTGAACACCCGTCCAATTGATGGCCTGATTATGTCGTCACCAGCGTTGGATGCTGGTTTATCTTTCGTTCAAAAAATTCTGTTGGCGGTCGTGCCGGCAGTTGCGCCCAATCTGCGGGTTGGCAACGGGGTAGACGCTCAATATTTATCGCATGATGCCAAGGTGGTGTCAGATTATTTGGCCGACCCGCTAGGCCACGACCGAATCTCGGGCCGTCTCGCGCGCTTTATTGCCAAAACCGGCCCGCAAACGGTGGCCGTAGCCCCCCAATGGAAGGTACCCACCCTTTTAATTTATTCGGGCGATGAACGGGTGCTCGAGCCCATGGGCAGCACTACCTTTGCCGAAACCGCTCCCAAAGACCTTGTCTCGTCAAAAAAATTCGATACACTCTACCATGAGATTTTTAACGAATTGGACGCTGCTCCGGTTTTTGAAAGCGTCAAGAAATGGCTTGACCTGCGTTTCTAATTGTTTTTTGTTTTCCCTGTATGGCTACCAGCAATCCTTTTGTACGCATTTCTGATCAAAACGAAAGGGCCGAACTCGGCCCAAAAATGGCTATCAAGCTGGATGCTTTGATCGTACAAAAAATCCAGCAAAAGGTACCTGTTTTCAAGGGAATGACAACCGAACGCCTGATGCGCACCTTGGCTACTGCAGATTTTTTTCCTGTTGAACCGGGTGATGCTATCTTTTTGGAGGGCGAAAGAGGTAGCAGTTTTTTTGTACTGATTACCGGTGAAGTCATTATCCAAAAACGCAAGGGCGATGCGGTGATGGAACTGGCACGTCTTGGTTCGGGCGAGTGTTTTGGTGAAATGTCACTGGTGGGCAACCAAATTCGCACGGCAACGGTGCGCGCTGCCAGCAAATGCGTAACCATCCGCTTTATGCGCGAAGTTGTAGACGCCAACCCCGAAGCGGCGCATTTTATTTACCGCAATATTGCCAATATTCTGGCAGGCCGGCTGGAACAGTCCAGCGGCAAGTTGGCAGATGTGATGTCACAGTTGCCCCCGGCACCGGAAGCAACACCGGAGCCGGCACCTGAACCCACTGCTGCTGCCACACCTAAAGCAACACCACCCAAAAATATTCCGGTGGTTACCAACGAGGTCAATTAAGCGGCTCAGCCTTGGTGTAACTGGCGCGCTCTAGCCGGTCGCGCACCCCGTGCCACTCCCATCCTAGTGGCGGCGTCTCCACCCAAATTTGCTGCACGCCGGCTGCATCCAAGCTACGCAACACGGCAAACAGTTCACGCGCTACGGCATCAGGGCTTGGTGGCATGACTTGCAACAGCACATGGCTGCCAGTCTGGTGTAACTGAGTGCGCGCATACACCGCAATCGTGGAAGCACCCTCAGCACCAGCGGAACAACTGCCTTGCTCCAGCGCTGTTTGCAGCGTTGCGGCGTCCATCAACCGCACCAGGGCACGTGGTGCGTAGTGCGATGCCAACGTGCCTGATGCACGCGGCGCCGCTTTATCAGAGTTAGACGCCAGCGCCAACCCACAGGCCTCTTGGATATGTATTGCACCAATACTACCGGGGCGCAACAAAATAGGTACCTGACGGGTGCAATCTACAATGGTGGACTCTATACCCACCGCACACGGGCCAGCATCTAATACCATTAGCGCATCGCCCAACTCAGCACGCACATGCTCTGCAGTCGTGGGGCTGACTCGGCCAAAACGGTTAGCGCTGGGCGCTGCAATGCCCCACACCACATCCCCTTGCTCCGGGCGGCGCAGTGCAGCCAATAACGCTTGGGCGGACTGGTGCGCAGGGCAACGCAGGCCAATGGTGTCCTGCCCACCGCCTGCAGCGGTGGCTACACCGGGGCGACGCGGCAAAATTAAGGTCAAAGGGCCAGGCCAAAATGCGGCCATTAACTGCTTGGCAAAGGGTGGTACATCGCGGGCAAAATGCGCCACTCCTGACATGCCGCCATCCGTAGCGGCAATGTGCACAATCAAGGGGTGGTCGGCAGGCCGTCCCTTGGCCGCGTAAATCTGCGCTACTGCAGCATCATTGCACGCATCGGCACCCAAGCCATACACGGTCTCGGTCGGTAAACCAATGAGGCCACCGGCGCGAATAGTATCGGCACATGCAGCAATCGCGGCGGGGTCAGATGCCGGCAAAATCATCGGGCAAACCCAAAATACGTGCCGCCTGCGCTGCAGTTGCACGAACCGCATCCACACTGCTGCCGGTCACGGTTAAATGCCCCATTTTTCGTCCTTTGGCCGCCTTAGCTTTGCCATACAAATGTAAATGGGTACCGGGCAAAGCCAACACTTTATCCCACGCAGGTACCCCACCATCCGGCCAAATATCCCCCAACAAATTCAGCATGACGGCGGGACTGTGCAGACGCGGCTGGGTCAAAGGCAGCTGTGCCAAGGTGCGTACCTGCAACTCAAATTGTGACACGTCACAGGCATCCATGCTGTAGTGGCCACTGTTGTGCGGGCGCGGTGCCATTTCGTTCACCACCAAATCCGGCAAACCTTGGCTCTTTGCCGCTTCGGCATGGAGCAGAAAAAATTCTACGCACAGCACACCCACGTACTGCAAACCCTCGGCAATGGAAAGCGCTGCAGCAATGGCACGGCGCGCTAAGGGCTCGGGCACAGCGCCGTCGTACACCTCTGTTACAGCCAAAATACCATCACGGTGCAGATTGCGTTGCACCGGCAAATGCACACATGCGCCATCGGCTCCACGCGCCACAATCACCGAACATTCCAACTGTAATGGCAGCATTTTTTCAAGCACACAAGGCGCTTGCTGTAATTGCTCCCAGGCGGCGAACAACTCAGCGCGCGTAGTCACCCGCTTTTGGCCTTTGCCATCGTAGCCCATGCGCGCTGTTTTTAAAATACCGGGCAATAGGTGGTCGGCAACACTGGCCAGCTGCTCTGCGGTTTCAATAACGGCGTAGGGCGCACACGCAACGCCACAACGCACAAAGTGCGCTTTTTCTTGTGCCCGGTCTTGGGCAATGGCTACCGCATGGGCCGGGGGAGATACGGTTCGGCTCAGCGCCAATTGCGCTAACGCCTCTGCTGGCACGTTTTCAAATTCTGTAGTAATGGCCGAGCAAGCTAACGCCAACTGCTGCAAACCATTGGCATCGGTGTAGCCGCTTGGCACATGATGATGGCTAACGCGGCCAGCAGGGCTTTGCGCATCCGGGTCTAGCACCGCTGTAAAAAACCCCATGCGCTGCGCTGCGTGCACAAACATGCGGCCAAGTTGCCCGCCGCCCATGACGCCCAGCGTCATTTCAGTGGTCGTTGACCCTTTTTGTGCCTGAACACCCGGCAGCAACGGCACATGCATGGACGTCAAGCCTGACTCCCATGCACCGGCAAGGTCATGTTGCGGGCAGTTTGGGTTTGGTCAAAACGGTAGTCATTCAGCGCACCCAGCAGCGCTGGATCGCCGCTTGCCAACATAGCTACTGCAAACAAGGCTGCATTAGCCGCACCGGCGTTACCAATGGCAAAAGTTGCCACCGGTATACCTTTGGGCATTTGCACAATGCTGTGCAACGAATCCACCCCCTGCAGATGCTTGCTGACCACCGGAACTCCGAGCACCGGAACCGTGGTTTTTGCTGCCAGCATGCCCGGCAAATGGGCGGCTCCGCCTGCACCAGCGATAATAGCCCGCAAACCGCGTGAAGCTGCTTTTTGTGCATAGTCAAACATATCATCCGGCATTCTGTGGGCTGAAAGCACTTGTGTCTCAAAACCGATGCCAAAGTGTTGGAGAATCTGTACCGCGTGTTGCATGGTGTCCCAATCGGAACTGGAACCCATAACGACGCCAATTTGAATGTTTTTCATAGTCTTGAATTTTACTAACTTACCCCGAGCTACACCGCATGATTAACGTTACTATTGAAAACTTTGAAGCAGAAGTTGTTGCTGCCTCCCACCAAACCCCGGTTTTGGTGGACTTTTGGGCACCTTGGTGCGGCCCCTGCAAGGTTATTGGTCCGCTTCTGGAAAAACTGGAGTTGGCGTATGAGGGGCGCTTCAAACTGGTCAAAATAGATTCCGACCAAGAACAGCAACTCAGCCAAGCGTTTGGAATTCGTAGTATACCCACCTGTGTGCTAATGCTGAACGGAAAGCCGGTCGATGGCTTTATGGGCGCGATTCCCGAAGGCCAGATCAAAGCGTTTCTGGATAAAAATCTGCCATCCGCCGATGAACTGGAAGCGGCAGAAGACGCCGAAGATGCCCAAGCCCTGCTGTCTGCCGGCGACCCGCAGGCGGCACTGAACAAACTGCACGAGGCGCTCAGCATTAACCCTGGCAACGATGACGCCCGCTACGACTACGTGAAGCTGCTGATCGAAACCGGGCTCTTGGACGAAGCCGAAGCAGCGCTAGCGCCTGCATTGGCGCAAATTCCTAAGCAGCTTCGCTTTGAAGCCCTTGGGCAATTTCTGGATGCGGTACGTTTTGTGACTACCGACGACCGTGGCAACTGGGCACTGGAACAATTTGACGCGCTGATTTCAGCCAACAAACGCGACTTTGACAGCCGTTTTGCCAAAGCCCGCATTTTGATGGTAGAGGGTCAATGGACTGCAGCCATGGACGAGTTACTAGAAATTATCATGCGCGACAAAACCTGGTCTAACGCAGCACCGCGCAAAACCTATGTGGCTATTTTGGAGTTGCTCACCCCACCCAAACCCAAGGCAAAACCCAACGAAACTGGCAAAGCCGGTGGTGGCATTGAACTCGCCGGCAAAGTAGTTGCAGATCTTGACCCCCAAGCACAATTGGTTGCCAGCTACCGCCGCAAACTCAGCATGGCACTGAATTAACCGCAAGCTCCAACAAACTTTTCCGCTTTTTCAATGCCCAAGCTGTGTAATGGATGACTTCATGGGACAATTCAGCCCATGTTTGTACTATTTGAAGAAGCCGGAAAGTTTATGGCCGGCAGGGTGCTCTCAGAAGCCGAATCATCTGCACAGGTCGAGCTTGACAGTGGCAAGCGCGTCAAGGTCAAAGCGGCCAATGCACTGTTGCGCTTTGAAAAACCCGCACCTGCGGCGTTTCTGGCAGCAGCGCAACAGTTGAGCCAGAGTATTGAGCTGGAAATGGCGTGGGAGTTTTCTCCCGACGAAGAATTTGGCTTTGCAGAACTTGCGCGCGACTACTTTAGCGCCCAAGCCACGCTGGAGCAACAGGCCGGCATGCTGCTACGCCTGTATGACAACCCGCATTATTTTCGTCGTGCAGGCAAAGGCCGCTTTCGCAAAGCCAGTGCCGACATATTGGCACAAGCTTTAGCCGCCATCGAAAAGAAAAAGCAGATGACGCTGCAAATTGCACAGTGGGCCGATGAACTGGCTACCGGGCAGTGCCCTGAACCGGTGCGCGAACAGCTGTACAAAATCCTGTTCAAGCCC
>CALPVM020000054.1 GCA_943327015.2 Akkermansia muciniphila | reverse complement strand
CGCGCCAGTAAAAAGAACCCGAGCAAAGTGACTGCAGTGAGTACAAACAAAAACATGCGCATCTGGGGTGTTGCAATTGGCACATCCAAAATGCGCTTAAAGTCGGTAAAGCCATTGTTGCCGCCAAAGCCGGTTTCATTGCGGAAGAACAGCAGCATGGCAGCAAACGTCATGGCTTGGGTAATGATAGAAAAATACACCCCTTTAATGCGCGAGCGAAATGCAAAGTATCCAAACACAAACGCCACAAGCCCCGGCACCGCCACTACCAAAAACAAGGTTGCGACAAAGCTGTCTGATAGCGTCCAATGCCATGGCAGGGCTTTCCAGTCCAAAAACACCATAAAGTCGGGCAGCTCGCTTTTGTAGTTACCATCCAGGCCAATTTGGCGCATCAGGTACATGCCCATGGCATAACCACCCAAGGCAAAAAACAGCCCATGCCCCAAGCTCAAAATGCCAGTAAAACCCCAAATCAAATCCATGGCCAAGGCACATATGGCATAGCACATGATTTTGGCAATCAAGGCCACGGCAAAGTCACTCATGTGGAACATGCTGCCCTCAGGCACCAGCAAATTAAGCACTGGCGCAATGGCACAGGTCACGATTAAAGCCACTAAAAACGCTGCCCACCCTTTACGGGAAAGTAGTGGCGCTGCAGCGGGTAAAACAACATCTACTTTGCTCATGCTTCTGCGCTCCTGCCCTTCATGGCAAAAATACCTTGAGGACGTTTTTGAATAAACACAATAATCAACACCAGCACCGCAATCTTGGCGAGTACTGCACCCGTCCAGCCTTCCAGCAGCTTGTTCAATACACCGAGCCCCAAAGCGGCATACACCGTGCCGGCTAGCTGCCCCACACCGCCAAGCACCACCACCATAAAGGAGTCTACGATGTAGCCCTGCCCCAAATCGGGCCCCACATTGCCCACTTGGCTCAAGGCGCATCCGGCCAAACCGGCAATTCCAGAACCCAAAGCAAACGCATAAGTGTCCACGCGTGCAGTATTGACCCCCATGCAAGCAGCAATCGGGCGGTTTTGAGTTACACTTCGTACAAACAAGCCCAAGCGTGTTTTACTGATTAAAAAGGCCACTCCAGCCAGCACCGCAAATGCAAAGGCCACAATCACCAAACGGTTGTAAGGCAGCGACAAATTACCCATAACCTGCACGCCACCACTCATCCAACTCGGGTTTTCTACCCCCACGTTTTGTGCACCAAAAATCGTACGCACCAGTTGCATCAAAATCAAACTAATGCCCCAGGTAGCCAGCAAAGTCTCTAACGGCCTGCCGTACAAATACCGAATAACACCGCGCTCCAACGCAGCACCCACCAATGCAGATGCCATAAACGCCACCGGAACCGATGCCAACAAGTACCAGTCAAATGCTCCGGGTAGATACTTTTGAAAAATCCCTTGCACTACGTAGGTGGCATAAGCGCCGATCATCATCAACTCACCATGGGCCATGTTTATTACGCCCATCAAGCCATAGGTAATGGCAAGCCCCAACGCCACCAGCAACAATATAGAGCCCAAACTGATACCGCTAAACAGAACACCCAAGCGGTCGCCCCAAGCTAGGCGCGACTCTACCTCGCGCAAGCTTTTACTTAATGCGGACTTCACAGCAGAATCCTGTTCAACAGCAAACCGTTCAACCAGCAAAGTTTTGGTGCTAGCCTGACCGCTTTGCCCCAATAAAGCTGCAGCTTCCATACGTTTGCCCGCATCCGCGCTACCCAACAACGCTGCCGCGCGGAGCTGCTCCAAACTGTCCCTAATATCGTGAACCGTCTCCTGTGCCAATGCCTTTTCTATCAATGGTAATTTGCTTTCATCCACTTCTGTGCGCAGGGTTGTTACCGCATCACGCCGAATATTTGCATCGCTAGAAAGCAGCTTCAAAGCTGCCAATGCTAGGTCAATTTCACCGCGCATGCGGTTGTTGTTCATTACATCTTCCGCCGTATCCGGCATAGCAAGTTCAACGCCGCTAATGGGGTCAATTCCTTTGCCATCATGCACCACAACCGGCTTACCAGCCACAATCTTTACTGCATCATCTGCCAAGGCCTGAATCAAACGAATAGTCGCCTCATCCGCATCTGTTACAGCGCTACGCAGTGCTTCAATCCGGGTATCACCCTCGCCCACGGTAAGCGCAAGTGCTTGCTCTTGCGTTAAAGCAAAAGCCTGACAACACCACAACAAACTTAATCCAGTGATTAGTTTCTTAACTAACATAATGCCATTCTCAAAAAAAAGCACACCCCCGAAAGTTCATCCCGGTGGTGTGCTGTCAAACCCTATTTCAGGGCTACCGTAAGGGACTTATTTCTTTGCTGGCTCATCAGGCTTCTTATCATTGCCTTCTATATAGGGGCTCCATGGCTTGGCTTTTACCGGGCCTGGCGTCTTCCACACTACATTAAACTGACCATCGGCCTTCACCTCACCAATAAACACCGACTTGTGCAAGTGGTGGTTCTTCTCATCCATCTTGCTCACAATACCGCTCGGAGCCTTAAAGGTCTGTCCGGCCATAGCCGCAATTACCTTGTCTACATCGGTAGTCTTGGCTTTTTCAACCGCTTGTTTCCACATATTGATGCCAATGTAAGTAGCCTCCATCGGGTCATTGGTCAAAGGCTTGTCCTTATGACCGGCTATGTTCTTTGCCTTAGCATATGCAGACCATTTGTTAATAAAGTCAGTATTTGCAGGGTTCTTAATGGTCATGAAGTAATTCCATGCGGCCAAGTGACCCACCAATGGTTTGGTGTCCACACCACGCAGTTCTTCCTCACCCACACTAAACGCTACAACCGGCACATCTTTAGCTTTCAAACCAGCATTACCTAGTTCTTTGTAAAAAGGCACATTGGAGTCACCGTTAATGGTAGAAATTACAGCGGTCTTACCACCAGCAGAGAATTTCTTGATGTCAGCCACAATGGTTTGATAGTCAGAATGACCAAATGGTGTGTACTTCTCATCAATGTCTTTATCTGCCACACCCTTGCTCTTCAAGAATGCGCGCAAAATTTTGTTGGTAGTGCGGGGGTACACATAGTCCGTACCCAACAACACAAAACGCTTAGCACCGCCACCCTCTTTACTCATTAAGTATTCGACGGCAGGAATCGCTTGCTGGTTAGGTGCTGCACCGGTATAAAACACGTTTTTAGAAAGCTCTTCACCCTCGTACTGCACGGGGTAAAACAGCAGTCCATTCATTTCTTCCACCACGGGCAAAACCGATTTACGTGATACTGATGTCCAGCATCCAAAAATCACAGCCACTTTGTCCTTACCCAACAGTTGTTTTGTTTTCTCAGCAAACAAAGGCCAGTTCGATGCTGGATCCACCACTACGGGCTCCAGCTTCTTGCCTAAAACACCACCCTTGGCATTGATTTCGTCAATTGCCATCAAGACTGTATCCTTCAACACAGTTTCAGAAATTGCCATGGTGCCGGACAGGCTGTGCAATACGCCCACCTTGATGGTGTCAGCGGCATAAGAAGGCAAAATGGACAAGCTGCTAAGTGCTACAGCAGCGGTAACAGCCTTGAGAGTAAAACGACGTTGCATGGATGCTTCTCCAAAAGTTAATGACATTCACCTTTCGCTGCACTTCAGGGATAACTCTTTTGTTGCAGCGATGGACAAACTGTAAAGAAGCACGCCATTTCTGGAAATACGCCTTGTGGCGTACACACCGGATGCGTTAGCATTGCGGCATGTGTAACAGAGAGTCCCTATGGGTATTGAATTAATTCTTGGTGTGATGGTGCTTTGCATCGGTGCTGGTGCTGCGTATGTACTTATGGAGTACCGTGCTTTTGGCGAACGGGAAAGCGCGCAAAAAAAACTGAACGCAGTTCAAAACACACTTACCGCTGTCAAAAAAGAGTTATCTGGCCACACCAAATACATCGATTTTCTGGTTCCTGCCAAAAATGTATTGGTAGATAAAAGAAAAAGTATGTACGCACGCGTTAATCGCGAGTTGGCACACGTAGAAAACGTTCCTAAAGATCCGCCAAAAATCAAGCAACTTGTCACCATTATTGTTAAATACAATGCTGAGTTCATTTTCGAACTTGATCTCAAGCCCGACAACTTCGATATCGTTTTAACCAACAACGGCATACAAATCCAGGTCAACAAACCATCATTGGTAGGACTACCTGCCATCAAATTAACATCCACCGAAATACCCTTGTCCGATGTTTTAGAAGACGAAAAACCCTATATTCACGAAATTCAAAAAAAATTACCACCGATTGCTTACGCATACGGCCCTTTACTTGCCATGGAAGAATGCGTACGCGCCTACTCTGAAAAAAAGCTGATCGAATGTCTGCGCGAATATCTCATGGCGCAAACCGGCGTAAAAAAAGTCCCGGTCATATCGGTGGCATACCGTTGAGGCGAATGTATGGGAACACTGTATCTGGTGCGCCACGGACAGGCCTCTTTGGGCGCAGACAATTACGACCAGCTTAGCGAGCTCGGCCAGCGCCAAAGCCAACGCTTGGGTGCTTATTTTGCTAGGGTTGGCTTGCGTTTTGACTACGTCGTCACCGGCACTTTACAGCGGCATACCCAAACCTGGCAAGGCATAGCACACGGAATGGCAACCTCAAACGCCAATCATGCACCCACTGTAATACCGGAAATAAAACCAGCGCTCAATGAATACGATAGCCACGCCATTATTCGTAGCATACAGAACCAAACACCCGATAAGCCCCGGCATCCGGAACAAGTACAAGCCTACTTCCGGCTACTGCGTGAGGGGTTAAGCCAGTGGATGCAGGGCAGCATTCAGCCCGAAGGCATGGTCAGTTATGCCGAATTTGAAAGCGGAATCGTCTCTACCCTCCAAGAGCTGCTTCAGTCCAGCCACCAGTCGGTTTTAATCGTCAGCAGCGGCGGCCCGATCTCAACATCTATCGGCCATGTGTTAGACGTACCCCACCCAGCGCGCATAGCGCTTAACCTCCAAATTCGCAACAGCTCTGTATCTGAGTTTCATTTCAGCGCCAAGCAGCACAGCTTAGTTAGCTTTAATACGTTACCGCATCTCGACCCTGTTGAACACAAAAACTGGATTACCTACGCCTGAGGATCATCATCCACCAAACCCCACATTGCCACCGGTTTATCAATGCCTTTTAGCATGTGTTCACCCATATTTTGTATTAACTTTGTTGCAGGCAATGCTTGGCTTGACATCAAGTAAAAAACATTCAATTGTGAGCACATGGACTCCAGTCTCGCCGCCAAGTTTACCTCCGGCCCCATGACCGTAAAGTCAAACCTTGATGATGTACCCACATTGCCATACACCACCTTCCCTAGATGCCCACCAAAACCCACAGACAGTGGCAAATCTAAAGAAACGCCTAAATCACGTACCAACGCATGGGATCGCGTTGCCAAATCCAGCATACACAGCTTAACTTCTTCCAAATTTACAAACTCTGATACGGGCAAAACAATCAGCAAAGCATCACCAATAAACTTCAAAATCTCTGCCGGACTCGACTCCATGACTTGGCCGATCTTGTCGAACACCTGGTTCATTACCTCTACTGTTTTTTCTGCGCCCAGCCGCAGATTCAAACTGGTAAAACCACGCAAATCACAGAACATAATGCCAGCCTCAAGGCTAGTGCTGACCCCACGCATAATCTCGCCTTGCAACACCCGTTTTCCGGTACGGTCTCCCAGATAAGTACGCGCAATTTCAGCCGCCACAGAGGTCTGATACGCTGCATACAGCGCCAAACTCAACACAGGCTCCAATTGCTGATAAACATCAGACAATACCTGCCAATCAAACCCGGTCTGCGATTTTGTAGCAACACTCACCACCTGGATCGACCCTTGTTGCAACTCCAGTTTCAAGGCGTAATAATCTGCATATCCGCGTTGCTGTAGCGAACCCAGAATCTCTATATGAGCAGGCACATCTGCCAACAACGGATAATGGGTAAACACCGCACCGCCGAACAAAATCTCGTAATAAGGAGTGTTTTTTAAGCGTTCCTGCAACGACTCAGGCCCCGGATATATCTTTAGCCAATCGTGAGGAATAATATCCAACTCTATTTGGTCATCGTGCGATGTCCAAGTCAATATTGCAGTTTGAATCGTGGGATGCAAAAACCCAGATAACTTAGAAAGAGGAATCTGGATTCTGTCTATCGGTATGTTATTTTCTTTAAAAATATCAACACAAGTACGTAACACAGCATGAAAACCATGCCAGCTATTATTAGACTTTACAAATGATGCGGCGCGAAACCTGCTTGCAAAACTATCACGCATCAACTTAAACGCCCGCAATCAATGGAACGAACGGCAGCCCGTAAAAAACCACCATTTCAAAAACAACAATTTTATTTCTTGTTGTTTGCGGGCTTTGCTGGGGCGTCTTTGGGCACATCGCCCAAAATTTTGGTCATAGGACACACTTTGAAAGCTGGGCATTTTTTGCATCCGGCGACCACGGCTATAGGACAAAGAGTCATTTTGATCTTTCAAGTATAAATACAGAACTATTCTGTATTATTTTTATCACATATTAACCGTTTTCAACTATTGCCAAAGCAAAAGTGCAGATTTAAAGTAAGCTTCAAACCCTTGTTTTGTTTTTGAGCAAAGCTTCCAGTTGTATGGGGGGCAAAGCTGGAGAGCATAAGTAGCCTTGGTATTCATCACATTCGCTATCCAGCAAAAACTGTCTCTGTTCCTGGTTTTCAACACCCTCTGCAATAACCTGTAAGCGCAAAGAGTGTGCAAGGTTAACCACAGCTTGAATAATCGCCCGATCACCCTCTTCGGTCGATAAGTCGGTTACAAAAGAACGATCAATTTTCAAACGATGAATCGGCAAGCGCTTGAGATATCCTAATGATGAGTATCCAGTACCAAAGTCATCAATCGATAGCTGTATGCCATAGTCAGAGAGACGCTGTAGATTAATGGTAATCAGGTGTGCATCACCCACCAAAATGGTCTCCGTCAATTCCAACTCTAGGTACTGAGCCGGTAGGTTAGCATCCAGCAAAACCTTTATCACTCGCTCTACAAATGAATTTTGTTTAAACTGCAATGCAGACACATTAACTGCCACACGCAGCGGCCACCCTTTTGTGTACCACTCTGCAGCCTGTCGAACGGCCTCCTCCAACACCCAAAATCCTAGTGCCACAATAAAGCCGCTGTCCTCGGCTACCGGTATAAACTGAACCGGAGGAACTGAACCCAGAAGAGGATCGTCCCACCTTAAAAGAGCTTCTACACCAACCACAGCATCATCTGATAAGCGAATTTGCGGTTGGTAATGCAATTTAAAATGGCCAGAAGCTAATCCCAAGCGCATTCGGTGATTAAGCTGCAAACGCGCCAACAAACCTTCATTCATTTTGGACTGGTAAAAGCCCAACGCAGCACGCCCACTAGCTTTAATGCCCGATTTGGCTGTATCTGCATTACGAATTAAATCATTCGCATTGCTTCCATCTGCGGGAAACATTGCAACACCAATACTGCAAGTTACAGTTAACGTAATATCCTGGAGCTCAAGAGGTTGCTCCATGGCCTGCAAAATCCGATTTCCTACATGCTCAGCGCCATGCATGTCAGTACGATGCAACAATATGACAAACTCATCACCGCTTTGGCGTGCAACAGTGTCAACCCCTCGTACACAACTTTTAAATCTTTGCGCCATTTTTATCAGGACTTGATCTCCAATGGCATGGCTTAATGACTCATTGATATGCTTAAAACGATCGATATCAATAAACAACACAGCAAATTGGTGATTATCGCGCTGTGCAATAGCCGTCATATAGTCAAAACGCTCTGCCAAAAGCAACCTATTTGCGACCCCGGTCAAACTATCTTTGTAGGCCAGTTCATAAATACGCTCTTTATCCGCCAACTTTTCAGTCAGATCGTGTGCAACCCCAATACAATGCACGCGTGCAGTCACATTTAAACCCGCATTGGCTTCATAGACCAACGACACCATCAATGGCACGACCCTACCGTCCTGAGATCTGCAAGAAAGTTCACCACTCCAGCTTTTAAGAATATGCAAATTAGCAAGAAGCGACTCAATCTCAATTTTTTGGGATGGGTCAAACATCAGATCAAGTATGGATAGCCCTTGCAAGGCATCCGCCGAAAGGCCCATAAGTGCTTGGCATGCTTTATTGGCAGCCAATATACAGTTTTGACTATCTGTAATAAAAATCGCGTCAAGACTGGACTCAAATACCGTTGCTGCTAGTTGCAGACGAGCTTCAGCCGCTAATCGTCCGGTGATATCCCTAAATGAAATAACCCGCCCAATTGGCAGACCTCTATGTATTTGTGGCAAGGTAACACATTCAAGAACTCTGGCATCTTTCAAAACGATGTTATCAATACCCTTGGTGTGTGGGGACTGACTAAATAATTCAAGATGGGCATCATAAGTATCTACATTTGATACTTGGTTCCTTAGCCATGTATTAATTGCGCGGTCGTCGCGCTGCTGCAAAAGATGATCAGGTATCTTCCAAATCGAGCTAAACAGCCTGTTAAACCCTTGAATGGACCCCTGCATGTCAATAACCAAAATACCATCCGCCGTCGACTCCAACGTGGCTAGAAGTTTTGACAACACTACCTCATGCTGCTCTTCTGCCTGGATTCGCGGAGATTGATCTATTAACACCATCAGATAAACAATGCTGGCATCATCAAGCTCAATGGGAGAAGCTTTTCTTTCAACATTTTTTACCAATCCTGCTTGGCAATTTAATAAGCTGTTGCTATGTAAAACACCGTAGTGACCATCACCTACGTCCTGCCAAAAAAAGACATCTTCCGGCGTGGCAGTTAACTGAACTACCGGATAATCGATAAGAACGTCCCCACTCAACCCCGTCAGTTGCTGAGCCTTGCTGTTTGCTTGCAGTACTTTTTGAGTTTTTGGGTCAACCAATAAAGCAGCCTCTAGCAAACCTTCAAGCCAACGCATACCACTTTGCCAAGCAGTTTTACTCATGCTGAAGCTCCAAATCCATGGTCTGCAGAGATTGAACGATCAAAAAAATAACTGATACGTTTGCGTGGCGACAGATACTCGAGGGTAGCCGGCGGCAAATGTCGTGCATGTAGGCTTCGACGAATGGTCAAATCTGGCATTTCTTGCAAGTTAACAACAATAGCCTGATCGGCAGGAATAGCGGGATCATGCACCAACACAGAGGGTTTAAGAGGTCGTGTAGCGTTAGCGGATACCACCATAGCAAAACGATCGTTACTCAACTGTACCACCGAACCAGGTGGGTATACGCCCATCATCTTCACAAATGCCTGTAAAGTTTCACTTCCAAACTGATGTTTACGTTGTGCAAACAGCATGGACATAGCTTCATGTGGCGTAAGGGACAACATCGAACTATTAGGGTTGTTTAGATTATCGTAAACGTTAACCAAAGATAGTATTTGAGCGCCGCGTGTCATTTGTTGGAATGTTAGCCCACTGGGATATCCGCTGCCGTCAGCCAGCTCGTGATGTTGAGCAACAATATTGAGCACTCCTGCGCCAAACCCCATGGAACGACACATATCTAATGATTCGTTGACGTGATTACGGGCTAGCGTCTCCTGAGCTGGACTTAAATTAATACCTAGCTTTACACGCTCAGGAAGTTTTTGCTTACCAATGTCATGCAACAATGCGGCCATGCCAACATCTTCCAATTCGGAATCAGTTAAATCCAAACTACGCCCTAAAAGTATGGATATAACAGTAACATTTAAAGCGTGCAACACTAAGGACTCACCAGCAGACTCCGACAATAAACGTATATGAGTGTCTTGCTCCAGAGAAGTTTCTTTCAGAAAACCTTTCATCATAGAATTACAAGCAGTTCTTGCCTCTAGAGGATTAGAGCTGGCATCCACCATGACTCTTTGCCACTGAACAGTTGCTTCTGCAAATGACTTATCGCACCGAGCCAAACTCGCTCTTTGCAGAGCGAGAATCAATCCATTGTCTACCGCGCTTGAAACAGGTTCTGGGTTTAACGCCCTTTTACTAGGATCTATACGCAATGTATGAAGCAATGCAGCATTGAATAAACCCATATCTGATTTGGATGGATCAACATGAATTTGCTTCAATTGAAGGCTTCTAACGTCCGCAAGTTGTTGTTCACTTGCGATACGGAACTTATTGAGTGCAAAAGAGTGCTGCATCCAGCCCAAACCAATATGCACGTACATACCAACGCGCAACTCATCAGGCTTTAAAAGGAGAGTGTTTTCTTTTGATGATTCCATTAACAATTAAAGGCTGTATTTAGTATTGATCATTATGCCTTCAATTCGCTAATCAATTTAGCAAAGCAAAAAACCGCCCTACTGATTAGGTAGGGCGGTTAGATGGGCTGATGTGTATGGAGCCTGACGATGACCTACTTTCACACGGGAATCCGCACTATCATTGGCGCGAAGTCGTTTCACGGTCCTGTTCGGGATGGGAAGGGGTGG
>CALPVM020000053.1 GCA_943327015.2 Akkermansia muciniphila | reverse complement strand
CAGAAAATTTGGCCAGTTCGGCCGGGTCGGCGTTAATTGAAGAATTCATGGCAATATTATGAATCACCGCGCCAACATACATGCTTTACACTGGCAAAATCATGTTCATTTCTTTGCACCTTTAGCCCACCATGTCTGCCCTTACCGAAGAACAAGCCCGCGCCTATATGCACAAACTCCTTGCCGCCATGAGCCAGGCGGGAGGGTCTGATTTGTTTATTTCGCACGACTTTCCCCCCAGCATGAAGTCGCACGGCAGCATGACGCCGCTAACCTCTCAAAAACTCACCGGGGACGTCACGCGGGTGCTGGCGCACGCCATGATGAACGAGCGCCAGCGCGAAGAATTTGCCAAAGAGATGGAGTGCAACTTTGCCATTTCCATACCCAACATATCGCGTTTTCGGGTGAATGTGTATGTGCAGCAACAGCACGTGGCTATGGTGGTGCGTACTATTGCTTCTGAAATTCCTAACTTTGAAAAGCTGGATCTGCCGCCGGTGCTCAAAGAAGTAATTATGAACAAACGCGGCTTGGTGTTGGTGGTTGGTGGTACAGGTTCGGGCAAATCCACTACCTTGGCCGCGTTGATTGATTACCGCAACAGCACCTCGCCCGGTCACATCATTACCGTAGAAGACCCGGTGGAGTATGTGCACACCTCTAAAAAATCGCTCATCAGCCACCGCGAAGTGGGAGTGGACACCCACTCTTGGCACCATGCGCTTAAAAACACCCTGCGTCAAGCGCCGGATGTGATTTTGATAGGTGAAATTCGCGACCAGGAAACCATGGAGCATGCCATTGCCTTTGCCGAAACCGGCCACTTGTGTTTGGGTACATTGCACGCCAATAACGCCAACCAAACGATAGACCGGATTATTAATTTCTTTCCAGAAGAGCGACGTAATCAGCTTTTGATGGATTTATCGGCAAATTTACGCTCTATTGTGTCGCAGCGGTTGATTCGTACCGAAGACGGCAAAGGTCGCAAAGCCGCCATTGAGATTTTGATTAACACGCCCTCGATTGCCGAGCGCATTTTTAAAGGCACTTTCGGCGAGATCAAAGGCATTATGGAAAAGTCGCGCGAGTTGGGAATGCGCACTTTCGACTGGGCTTTGTTTGACCTGTACAACGATGGTCACATCGCTTACGAAGAAGCATTACGCAATGCAGACTCTGCTAACGAACTGCGCCTGAACCTGAAGCTCAAAAGCAAACGTGGCGAGCCTGCTGGGGCATCAGGCCCAGTGTTGTCGTTTGATAAAGATCCTACGCCTGAAGAGGTTGAGGCTATTCGCGAGGCTGAGCGCGTTAAACAGGCGCAGCGCAAGCGCGAGCTGGAAGATCAGGAGCTGGCAAATAGGATGAAGGCCAGGGGAAGTTGAGGTTTTAAAATTACCCCTCAAACTGCGGCTGTAATTGCCTAATTTTACGCATCGCCATGCCAGCCGCGGCAGTGCGGGTTTCCACACCCAGTTTTGCAAAAATGTGTTCCAGGTGTTTTTTGACCGTCATCGGGCTGCTGCCCACAATGTCGCCAATGTCGCGGTTAATTTTGCCTTTAACTACCCAATAAAGTACCTCGGCTTCTTTGGGAGTGAGTTTAAAGCTTAGTGAAATCGCATCAATCACACTCTCATCTGATACTTCTTGCATGATGATGAGCCAGTCGCCGCCACCATCCGAGTCGCCAATTTGCTGGTGCAGCCGGAAGGTCAAGCGCTTGGCACCTTGCTCCAAATTTAGGCGTGGGGGCTCGGTGGACGCAAGTGCTTGCTCCATATTTCTATGTAACCATTGCACCACCACCTCTGGTGCAAATGGTGCTTGAAAGTTGCAGTAACGTTGCAGCAGGTCACGCGCCAGAGGAGTTTGCCATACCAGTTTGCCATCGCTGGCACGCACGGTAATGCTGGCAAAACCAAAGGCATCCAGCGCGGTGCGGGTTTGGCGTTTTTCGCGTGCGCCTTGCAGGTGCACGGCCATGCGGGCTAGCACTTCTTTGGGCTTGATCGGTTTGGTTACATAGTCCACGCCGCCACACTCCAATGCTGCCACCAGATGTTCGGTCTCGGTCAAACCCGTCATAAAGATAACGGGAATGTGTGCCACCCGGTGCTCGGCTTTGAGTCTGCGTGCCACTTCAAATCCATCCATGCCGGGCATCATGGCATCCAGCAGCACAATATCGGGTTGCGCTTGGAGCGTGCGTTGCAAAGCAGCTTCGCCCGAGGTGGCAATAAGCACGGTGTAGCCGGATTCTTCCAGTGCATCGTGCAGCACCGAAAGGTTGTCGGGTACGTCATCCACAATCAGCACGATGTCGCTGTTGTTACGGTCAAGGGCGGGGCGGTTCATGGGGTAGGGTGTGCAGTTGCTTGAGCATGGTTTCAAATTGGTATTGGCGTGCCAGGCTGGACATGTGCTCGGTAAAAGCTTGGCATGCAGGATGCTTGCTCTCAATAGCCTCTAATGCATTCATAATGCCGCGAAAGTAGCCGAGCCGCAGCAGTTCTTCTAAAGCCAGTATTTCTTCTTTGGGTGGAAACACCAAGGACAAGGGCTTGTTTTGGGGGGCTTGCTGCATGGCTGGTGGGGCAGTGTGCTGCCATACCAACTCCAATTGACGCTCCAGCCAGCCCAACAGCTCGGAGTGGCGCACCGGCTTAACAATAAAGTCTTCCGGCTTGATGCCAACGTCATTCTCCAGCCCTCGGTCAAAGGCATTGGCAGATACGATCGCCGCAGGCGTATTAGCAATACCGAGTGCACGGATGCGGCGTAAAGTCTCCCAGCCGTCAATGCCGGGCATGGCAAGATCCAGCAGTATCGCGTCTGGCATGTAACCACTCGCCAGCAAGTCCAGTGCATCGTGGCCACTAGCGGCAGTTCGCACCACAAAGCCCAAGGGTTGCAGCAGATTGAACAGCAGTTCGCGGTCGGCTTCTTCGTTGTCCACTACCAGAATATGGCGTCTGCCACCCGCATAACCATGGGGTTTTTTGAATTCTTGTGTCAATGATGTTTGCGCTTTGTCCTGCGCAGGCAAATGCAATGCGGGTAAAAATAAACGCACTTTAAACACCGAGCCTTGGCCTACCGTGCTGCTGGCGGTCAGTTCTCCGCCCATCAGGTCGGTCAGCATTTTTGCAATGGTGAGCCCCAAGCCGGCCCCAGTCGTGCCCGTGCTAGCGCTACTCCCCCTAGTAAACGGTTCAAAAATGCGCGACAGCTCCTCTGCTGTCATGCCGGGGCCGGTGTCGTGAACTTCCAAATGCGCCATCTCGCGTGCATAGCGCAAGCGCAGGGTCACACTGCCATTGGCAGTAAATTTGATGGCATTGCCCAGCAGGTTAAAAAATATCTGGCGCACCCGTTTTTCATCGGCGCGCACCCACTCGGATATAGCACCTTGCATTTCGAAATGAAAGGCGAGACCCTTTTCTGCAGCTTGCAATTCAAACATACTTGCCATCTCAGCCATGCCGCGCGCAAACTGCATGGGCCGCACTTGCAGGGTGACCTTGCCCGATTCAATGTGTGCAACGTCTAGCGTGCCTTCAATTAAAGAAAGCAAATGTTCGCCGCCACGTTTAATGACATTCACCGCCTGCTTACGGTGCGGTGGAATCGATGCGTCTTCGCCCATCAACTGTGCATAGCCCAAAATACTATTCAAGGGGGTACGCAACTCGTGGCTAATGGCGCTGATGTAGCGGCTTTTGGCTTGGTTGGCTTGTTCTGCTAGCAACTTGGCTGCATCTGCATGTTGCTTGGCCTGTTGCAAAGCGTGGTCGGTCTGGCGGTGCGATTCAATTTCTTGCAGCAATAAGTGGGTTTGGCGGTTCGATTCTTCTTGCGCAACCTGTCGGCTTTTATGGGTCAACACCAGCCACCAAGCTACCGTACCCGCTACCAAAAACAGCGCGGCAAACACCTTTACAAAACCGGATCGAAGTGCCTCGTGTGCCATGTCCGGGTTTGGAGTTGCTGCAGACAAGGCCGCTAACTCTTGGCGGTAAAAAACGCCAAATACGGTTGCCAGCAAGGGCATGATAACGAGCATGAGCAAAATAAAGTGCGCCAGCCCGGTATCCAGATACGGCCATATGCGTTGGGGTAGTAGCCAGCGCAAGGCGGCAGACCATTGCACACTAATGCTGGCGTGGGGTTTGCATAAGTCTCCACAACGCGCATCTAAAGTGCAACACAAAGAGCAAATCGGGCCTTGATAGGCCGGGCAGTGTGCCATGTCGGGGGCTTCGTAGCTGCGTTCGCAAATCACGCACTGGCGGGCTTGCAGCGGTTTGTAGCTTCCTTCTGTCACGGCAGAGTTACAAGTGGGTGATGAACGTGCAATGTAGTAGCGCCCTTTAGTGGCCCATGCAATCGCAGGCGCAGCCACCATGGCAGTAACCAGTGCCACCAGCGCCGAAAATGCCTGTGCCAGTGCTCCAAAAATGCCCAAGTACGCAGCAATTGATAAGATCGATGCCAGCGCCATCGCACCCACGCCCACGGGGTTGATGTCGTACAAGTGGGCACGCTTAAACTCAATGCCTTTGGGCGATAAGCCTAGTGGCTTATTAATTACCAAATCGGCCACCACAGCCATCATCCAAGCAATGGCAATGTTAGAAAACAAACCCAGCACCTCGCCCAATGCCTGAAACACGTTCATCTCCATCAACATAAAAGCGATGACGCTGTTAAAAACCACCCACACCACGCGACCGGGGTGGCTGTGGGTCAGGCGTGAGAAAAAATTGCTCCATGCCAGTGAGCCGGCATAGGCGTTGGTGACGTTGATTTTGAGCTGAGACACCACTACAAAAATCGCAGTAGCTGCTACCGCCCAAGGCACAGAGGGAAATACATACTCATACGCCGCCAAGTACATTTGGTTAGGGTCTACCGCCCGGTCGGTGGGTACGCTGTGGCTAATGGCCAGATAGGCCAAACACGCACCGCCCAGCATTTTGAGTACACCCAACACCACCCAACCCGGCCCGCCTACCAGCACCGCTGCCCACCAGCGCTTGCGATTGTGGTTGGTTTGCGCCGGCATAAAGCGCAGGTAATCGGCTTGCTCGCCCATTTGCGTCATCAGGGCAATGCCCACCGTGAGCGCAGAACCAAAAAGGTACACATCCAAAACGTTAGATTGTCCTTTTTCACCTGCATAGTGCGTAATGCCACTCAATGCACCAGGATTGCGCACCAGAACGTACACAAATGGCACCACCAGCATGATGAGCCATATCGGTTGCGTCCATAGCTGGAGCTTGCTAATGGTAGAAACACCGTGCGTCACCAGCGGTATAACGACCACTGCACAAATCAGATAACCCCAAGTGGGGGGTATATCAAGTGCCAGCTCTAGCGCATAGGCCATAACGGCTGCCTCTAACGCAAAAAAGATAAACGTAAAACTGGCGTAAATGAGCGAGGTAAGTGTGGAGCCAATGTAGCCAAACCCGGCGCCACGGGTGAGTAAATCCATGTCTACGCCATAACGGGCGGCATAAATGCTGATGGGCAAACCGGCTAGGAAAATAACCAGTCCTGTTACTAAAATAGCCCAAAAAGCGTTAAAAAAGCCGTATTGCACCAAAAGTGTGGCGCCCACGGCTTCCAAAATCAAAAAAGAGGCTGCACCAAAAGCGGTGTTGGCTACACGCCATTCAGACCATTTGCGAAACCGTTGCGGCGCAAAGCGCAGCGCGTAGTCTTCCATCGTTTCGCTGGCAACCCAATTGTTATAGTCGCGCCGAATCTTCACCACCCGTTGCGGGGGCGAATCTGACCGGGAGGAGGGGGTTGGGGTGTCTGAAGCCACGCTAGCAAGGTGCATCTTTCATGCCAGAAGCGTTTAGGGCACGGCAATTGCTACATGGCTTGGTAACTCATGTAAAACCCTCTTCACGATGGCCTGACTATGGAACTAACCCCCCGCGAAAAAGACAAGCTACTCATATTTACCGCTGCATTGTTGGCCGAGCGCCGTAAAGCGCGTGGCTTGAAGTTGAACTACCCTGAAGCCATTGCACTGATTAGCGCAGCTGTGATGGAGGGCGCACGCGATGGCAAAACCGTGGCCCAGCTGATGAGCGAAGGGCGCTCGGTGCTGACCCGCGCGGATGTGATGGACGGCATAGCCGAGATGATTCCCGATATTCAGGTCGAAGCCACTTTTCCGGATGGCACCAAGCTGGTTACGGTGCACCAACCCATTATTTAATTTTTTTCAGGAGTTCACAGTATGTTGCACTTATCAAAAAGCAAAGCGTCATTGAATGCTAAAAAAATAGTAGCAGGCTTGAGTGCTGTGGTGTTGGCGGGGGCCGCTTATGCACACCCGGGCGCGCTGGCAGACACCCATGTACACGCCACTCATTTAGATGGGTTGCTTGCCGGTTTTATGCACCCGCTCACTGGCCTTGACCATCTGGCGGCCATGCTTGCCGTTGGTTTTTGGAGTGCTTTAACGGCGCGTCGCTCAAGCGCTGTGATGTTGGCGCCACTGGCGTTTGCCGCCATGTTGCTGCTTGGCGCCGTGTTGGGCATGGTTGGCTGGAGTGTGACTATGGTGGAGCCTGTTATCGCAGCTTCGGTGTTGGTATTGGGCTTGCTGGTGCTTGGCCGCACGCACATCACCGCTTCGGTAGCAGTGAGTCTTGTGGGGGCGTTTGCTTTGTTCCATGGGCTGGCGCATGGTGCCGAATTAGCGGCAATGGCTAGTTCATCATTCGCACTGGCAGGCATGGTGTTGGCTACCCTGGTGCTGCATCTGGTTGGCGTGGTGGCAGGGCGCAGTTTGCGTTATCAGAACGTTTGGAAAACGCGCGTGCTGGGTTTGGGTTTAGCTGGCTTTGGTGCCCAGTTGTTGCTGGCAGTTGCCTGAACGGAGCACCCTATGACACCCGGAGAATTATTGATTGACGCAGGACAGCATCCGCTCAATGTAGGTCGTCGCAATACCGTAGTGGTGGTTAAAAATGCCTCTGACCGCCCGATTCAGGTCGGCTCGCACTACCACTTTGCCGAAACCAACCAAGCGCTTAATTTTGATCGCCAAGCCGCATTCGGCATGCGCTTAAACATTACGTCCGGCTCGGCAGTGCGTTTTGAGCCAGGGCAGCAGCGCACCGTTGAACTGGTCGATTTTGCGGGAGATCGAATGATTTACGGATTTCAAGGCCTCACCCAAGGTGCGCTTGATACAACCGCCAAGGAGAGTGTGTAATGGCAAGCATAGACCGGCGTGCATACGCTGAAATATTTGGCCCCACTGTGGGCGACCGCGTTCGGCTGGCGGATACCGACATAATTATTGAAGTAGAGCAAGATTACACGCTACGTGCTGGCGGCTATGGCGAAGAAGTTAAGTTTGGCGGCGGCAAGACCATTCGTGACGGTATGGCGCAAAGCCAACGCACCCGCGATGGATCAGGGTCTGGCGCGCAAGCGGGCGGGTCGGTCGATTGTGTCATGACCAACGCCTTGATTCTTGACCACTGGGGCATTGTGAAAGCCGATATCGGTTTAAAAAATGGCAGGATTGTTGCCATCGGCAAAGCCGGCAACCCCGACACGCAGCCGGGCGTGGACATCATCATTGGTGCCGGCACCGAGATCATCAGTTGCGAGGGCAGCATCGTGACTGCCGGCGGCATTGACTGCCACATCCACTTTATTTGCCCGCAGCAAATTGAAGAAGCGCTGGCCAGTGGCATCACCACCATGATGGGCGGTGGCACCGGACCCGCGACCGGCACCTTTGCCACCACCTGTACCCCCGGCGCTTGGAATATCGAGCGAATGCTGCAGGCGGCAGATGCCTTTCCTATGAATATCGGGTTTTTTGGTAAAGGCAATGTCTCCTTGCCAGCGCCGCTGCACGAGCAAATTGATGCGGGTGTCATTGGACTCAAGCTGCACGAAGACTGGGGTAGCACCCCGGCCGCTATTAGCAATTGTTTGGATGTGGCAGATGCCACCGATATTCAGGTGGCCCTCCATTCCGATACGCTGAACGAATCGGGTTTTGTGGAAAACACCATAGCCGCTACCAAAGGCCGCGGACTATGCGCCTTCCATACCGAAGGTGCGGGCGGTGGCCATGCGCCCGATATTTTGCGCGTGGTGGGCGAGGCCAACTTTTTGCCCAGCTCCACCAACCCCACCATGCCCTACACCGTTAACACGCTGGACGAGCACGTGGACATGCTGATGGTGTGCCACCACTTGGACGCATCCATTGCCGAGGACCTGGCCTTTGCCGAAAGCCGTATCCGCAAAGAAACCATTGCCGCCGAAGATATTTTGCACGACATGGGCGCCATTTCGATGATGAGTAGCGACAGCCAAGCCATGGGACGGGTGGGCGAGGTCATTATGCGCACTTGGCAAACTGCGCACAAAATGAAGCAACAACGCGGCACGTTAGCCGAAGATAGCGCCCGTAACGACAACTTTCGTGCTAAACGCTATGTGGCTAAATACACCATTAACCCCGCTATTGCACACGGTATCAGTCACGAAGTCGGCAGCATCGAGGTGGGCAAGTGGGCGGACTTGGTCGTTTGGAAGCCCGCCTTTTTCGGTGTCAAACCCGCATTGATTTTAAAAGGTGGTTTGATTGCCATGGCAGCTATGGGTGACCCGAATGCATCTATCCCCACGCCGCAGCCGGTGCATTACCGTCCCATGTTTGGCGCATTTGGTGGCGCAATTGCCAAAGGCTCACTCACCTTTGTGTCGCAAGCGGGGCTCAACGCAGGCATCAAAGACCGTTTTGGGCTAGCCAAAACCGTGAGTGCTGCCAAGAATATTCGTGGCATACGCAAGCAACACATGGTGCATAACCAGTATTTGCCTACAATGGAAATTGACGCGCAAACCTACACCGTGCGCGCCGATGGCCAATTGCTCACCTGTGAGCCTGCGGTCAAATTGCCCATGGCGCAACGTTACTTTTTATTCTGATGCAACTTGTTTCCAAAATCATGCCGCAAGGCCATGGCCTGGCTAAAGTGTTATTACAACGTGCAAGCACCGTAGAGCTGGATTGGGACGTGCGCCAAAAAAGCCGTTTTGACGCTACCGATTCCGCTGGCCGAACATTGGGCATATTTTTACCACGTGGCACCGTGGTGCGCGGTGGTGACGTGTTGGTGGCCGAAGATGGCACACTCATCCGCGTTGTTGCGGCACCCCAATCGGTGCTTAAAATTACTTTTTGTGCAAGCCACGGCTCGACGTTTGATTTGATACGTGCTGCCTACCATTTGGGCAACCGACATGTACCTATTGAGCTCCAACCCGACCACTTAAAAATTGAGCCCGACCATGTGTTGGCCGATATGCTGCGTGCCATGCACCTGACGGTAGCAGCCGTGCAGGAGCCTTTTGAGCCCGAAAGCGGTGCCTATGCCAGTGGAACCGGTGGCGGGCACCACCATGGGCACCATCACCACGATCATGGGCATAGCCACAACCATGGACCCGACGATGCACATGGCCACGCCCATTAGTGTAGAGGCCGCAAGCCAGCCTCTGCCAGATTCCAGCCTGCTGCAGCTGATGTGGCTGGCCTCTCCTGCCTTGCCGATTGGTGGTTTTTCGTACTCAGAGTGCTTGGAATCTGCAGTCGATTCCGGGCGGATCGAGAATGCAGACCAAGCCGCGCAGTGGCTCATAGACCAACTGCATTTGAGTTTGGCGCGCAGTGATTTGGCTGTGGTGGCACAGGCCATAGCAGCATGGCGTGTGGGTGACGAGGCGCGCATTGCTGCACTGAATCAATGGGTGCTGCAAACCCGCGAAAGTAGCGAGTTACGGGCCCAAACCGAGCAAATGGGGCGCTCATTGTTAGAGTGGCTGCGTAACCACACCACGGCTACGCCACAAGACATTGCCTACCTAGCCAGCATCGACCCCAGCTATCCATTGGCATTTGCCTTGGCAGCTAGTGCAACCTCGGCACCGGTGCGTGAATGTTTGCTGGCCTATGCCTTTGGCTGGGCCGAGAACATGGCGCAGGCGGCTATTAAATCGGTGCCTCTGGGTCAAACCGCAGGGCAGCGGGTGTTGTCGGCGGTAGCGCGTGAAATTCCTGCTGCCATCAACCATGCTCTTAGCCAGACGCAGCACACCTTGCAAGCCTTTACACCCATGCTGGCTATTTTGAGCGCCCAGCATGAAGTTCAATACTCCCGTTTGTTCCGATCTTAAAAAGCAAAACCCTATGTCCACATTGCACCACATTGCCAATCGCACCAAAAAACTCCCCCCTTTGCGCGTAGGTATCGGCGGGCCGGTAGGTTCCGGTAAAACCACGCTCTTAGAGATGCTGTGCAAAGGCATGCGCGACAAGTACGATCTGGTGGCCATTACCAACGACATCTACACCAAAGAAGACCAACGCTTGCTTACTGTTAGTGGTGCATTACCGGCTGAGCGCATCATGGGTGTCGAGACTGGCGGCTGCCCGCATACCGCCATCCGTGAAGACGCTTCCATTAACTTAGAGGCCATCGACCGCATGCTGGTACAGTTTCCTGATGCAGACATTGTGTTTATAGAAAGCGGTGGCGACAACCT
>CALPVM020000052.1 GCA_943327015.2 Akkermansia muciniphila | reverse complement strand
TCCATTTGGGTTGACAGCAAGGTCAACGAAGATCAGATATGGTGCACCGTCCGCGACCAAGGGCCCGGCATTTCGCCTGCAGAAATGCCGCGCCTGTTCCAAAAGTTCTCTCGCCTTTCGCCACGCCCCACAGGAGGTGAAGACTCCACCGGTTTGGGGCTATCTATTGTCAAGCAACTGCTCGAATCCATGGGTGGCGGCATACGCTGCGACAGCGTACAAGGTGCGGGCAGCGCGTTTACTTTTTATCTGCCACTGGCTGCAGCATAAACAAAAACAGCAGGTTCGACCTGCTGTTGGTGAGTGCTTTGGTAAGCAGTTTTTATTTACTGCTCCGCAAACGCCCGCTCAATAACAAAGTCACCGGGTCGGGTGGTGTTGCCTTCCATGAAACTACGCTTTTCAAGCATGTGTTTTAAGTCACGCAGCATCTCGGGGCTGCCGCAAATCATGACGCGGTCATTGGCAGGGTCTAAACGTGGCAACCCCAAATCTTCTTCCAGCTTACCGGACTCCAGCAAAGTAGTAACACGCCCCTGATTTTTGAATGGCTCGCGCGTCACAGTGGGGTAGTACAACAACTGCGAAGACACCGTTTCACCCAAAAACTCATGGTCTGGCAACTCGTGGGTCAGATAATCGTAATAAGCCAGTTCAGCAACTTCACGTACACCATGCACCAAAATGACCTTCTCAAAGCGTTCATAGGTGGCAGGATCACGAATAATGCTCAAAAAAGGCGCGACACCGGTACCTGTACCCAGCAGATACAAGTTTTTGGCGGGTAGTAAATAGTCAATTAACAGTGTTCCAGTCGGTTTACGCCCAACCACAATTTTGTCACCTACCTGAATGTGCTGCAGGCGTGAAGTAAGCGGACCGTCCGGTACCTTAATACTTAAAAACTCAAGATGATCTTCGTAATTGGCACTCACAATACTATAAGCACGCAGCAATGGCTTACCCGTTTCCAAGCGCAATCCGATCATCGTAAAGTGACCATTTGAAAAACGCAAAGCTTGGTCGCGCGTAGTTTTAAAACTAAACAAACGATCCGTCCAGTGGTGAACACTTAAAACGGTTTCTTCTAAAAATGCACTCATGAAGGGCCTAGCAAAGTTAAAATCAATATAACCCTCTAGTGTAATCGCCCAGAGCATTGATACGCACCGAAATCGATACCAATCTGCCCGATTAAAAGAGTATCTAAAGCACATTTACCCGTCTCATGGTCACTTGAAAGCCCGCATAGCGACATACAATCGTGATCATTAAATTTCTTTATAGCGGCAATTGACATTCATACACTTGGCTGAGCTTGGCATCTGTCACAATGCGCCCACCTGAGCTGAATCGTACATTTTCAAAGGAACTACCATGGCCAGCGATCTGATCAAAAACGTAACCGATGCAACCTTCGAAGCCGAAGTATTGCAATCCCAACAACCTGTGTTAGTGGATTATTGGGCAGAGTGGTGCGGCCCTTGCAAAATGATTGCACCTATTTTGGACGATGTATCTGCCGCCTACGAAGGCAAACTGCAAATTGCCAAAATGAATGTCGATGAGAACCGCGACATCCCAGGAAAATTTGGCATCCGTGGTATACCCACCCTCATGCTTTTTAAAAACGGACAACTGGCTGCTACCAAGGTGGGGGCCATGAGCAAAGCGCAACTTATCGCCTTTATCGACCAGCAACTGGCTTAAACGCACTTGCAAAGCCATGCTTTTACGGTATGGCTTTTTTCCTGTCATAATATAACCTGTTCGAAGGATTGTCATGAAATCCTGATTCAACATATTGAATCCGAACACCGAGATCATGCTCCGCTGCACGGCTCACCAACTCCCCATAATTTTTAGTTTTATCCACCGCAACAACGGTTAACTCCCCCGACGGGAACTACTCCATGCACTTAAACGAACTCAAGGCACTGCATGTGTCCGAAGTACTAAAACAGGCTGAAGAGCTTGAGATAGAAAACACCGGCCGCATGCGCAAACAAGAACTCATGTTTGCCATCATCAAAAAACGTGCGCGCAATGGTGAGCAAATCATTGCTGATGGTGTTCTTGAAATTTTGCCCGATGGTTTTGGTTTCTTACGTAGCCCAGACTCCAGCTACACAGCCAGCACGGACGATATTTATATAAGTCCGAGCCAAGTGCGGCGTTTTAACCTGCACACCGGAGACATGATTGAAGGTGAAGTGCGTACACCCAAAGACGGTGAGCGCTACTTTGCTTTGAACAAGTTGGACAAGGTCAATGGCGACCTGCCAGAAAACAACAAGCACAAAGTCATGTTCGAAAATTTGACGCCATTGTTCCCTAAGGAGCAAATGCGTCTTGAGCGTGACATTCGGGGCGAAGAAAATATTACCGGCCGCATTATCGACATCATTGCGCCGATCGGCAAAGGGCAACGCGCCTTATTGGTAGCCCCGCCAAAAAGCGGAAAAACCGTGATGATGCAACACATAGCACACGCCATTTCTGCTAACTACCCCCGAAGCCACATGATGGTTTTGCTGGTAGATGAGCGTCCGGAAGAAGTTACTGAAATGCAACGCACTGTCAATGGCGAAGTCATTGCATCTACTTTCGATGAACCCGCTGCGCGCCACGTGCACGTAGCCGAGATGGTGATCGAACGCGCCAAGCGATTGGTTGAGCTTAAAAAAGACGTTGTTATTTTGCTCGACTCCATTACCCGGTTGGCGCGTGCTTACAACAACGTAGTGCCATCCTCGGGTAAGGTGCTCACCGGAGGTGTAGATTCCAATGCCTTGCAGCGTCCTAAGCGCTTTTTGGGCGCTGCCCGCAATGTTGAAGAAGGTGGATCCTTAACCATTATTGCCACTGCGCTGGTAGACACTGGCAGCCGCATGGACGAAGTTATTTTTGAAGAATTTAAAGGTACGGGCAACAGCGAAATTCACCTCGACCGCCGCTTGTACGAAAAACGTGTATTCCCATCTATTCAACTCAACCGAAGTGGCACCCGTCGTGAAGAGTTGTTGTTAGGCTCTGATATTCTGCAAAAGACCCGCATTTTGCGCCAGTTTTTATACAACATGGACGATATTGAGTCCATGGAAATGGTGCTCAAGCAAATGCGCGCCACCAAAAACAACAGCGAATTTTTTGACATGATGCGTCGTGGCGGTTAACACAGTTATAATCTAAGGCTTTTCGCGGCAAGTACATCTGGTTTTGAATTGGGCAAACGTTTGCCCGAGGGCTTGATGCGGCTGTCGCAGTTGATGGAGAAAATATGAAAAAAGGCATTCACCCCAATTACCGCGAAGTATGTTTTCTGGACTTGTCCAACAACTTCAAGTTTGTAACACGCTCTTGCGCCAACACCAAAGAAATGATCAAAATGGAAGACGGCCGCGATCTGCCCCTCTTCAAGCTTGATACCTCTAGCGAGTCGCACCCCTTTTACACCGGAACCCAAAAGTCTGTCGACAATATGGGTGGTCGCGTGGAAAAATTCCGCAACCGCTTCGGCAAAACTGCAGCCAAGTAACAATAAGGCAGGCCTTGGCCTGTGCTCTTGCAAAAAGCAGCCCGGCCTACCGAGCTGCTTTTTTTTTGCCCCAGTATTGCAACCAACCCTCTAGTGACCGTGAACAAACCAACTCCTGCCATAGTGTCTCAATCTGCGGTGCGTCGATTGCCCCTCTATGCTTTGCTATTAATGTGTTTAGCCTATGTATTGGCTGGTTTTGTAGGTCGTAATGCCTGGAAAACCGAAGACATAGCCACCTTGGGTTATATTGCTGACCTTGCCCAAGGCCAGGCTGCATGGAATAGCCCCAGCGCTTTGGGTAGCACTACCGACTCTCTGGCATTTTTACCCTACTGGCTGGGTGCAGGAATGTTGTTGCTGGAGCCTTGGGGCGTAGCTGCTGATTTTGCGGTACGCATTCCTTACATGCTGCTTTTGGTTATTGCCATGGTAGCAACATGGTATGGCACTTACTACCTGGCACGAAGCCCCAAAGCGCAACCAGTGGCATTTGCATTCGGTGGCGAAGCCAAGCCTAAAGACTACGCTCGGGCCTTGGCCGATGGTGGATTGTTGGCATTTATTTCCTGCCTTGGATTAGCGCAACTTTCGCACGAAACCACACCCGCATTGGCGCAATTAAGCTTTTCTGCACTGTATTTTTTTGCAATTGCTGCCCTGCCCTACCGACGTAACCTTTCCATGGCGGCCGCCATCGTTGCACAATTCGGACTCACTTTAAGCGGAGCACCTGCATTGGCCCTGCTGTTTGGTTTAGGTAGTGCAGTTATTCATTACCTTGACCGCAGTGCTTCTGCCAGCCTTACAAACCACAATACCCAACACAAACTTCAAATACTGACCTTAGTCATAAGCACCTTGGTAGCAGCACTACTGGCAGCAAGCTTAAATTTATGGCGTTGGAAAGTTGTCTCGCCAAACTCCATCTCCAATGAACTCAATGACTTTTCACAACTTATCCTATGGTTTACATGGCCTGCATGGCCAATGGCGCTATGGACGCTCTGGAAATGGCGAAGCCACCTCTTTACCCGCAACATAAGCCGCCACTTAGCATGGCCGAGTTTTATCGTAGGCGTCATACTGCTTGCCACATGGGCAACTGACTCATCAGACCGAACCCTGCTACTAGCCTTACCCGCACTGGCGCCATTGGCGGCATTTGCTTTGCCCACCATCAGGGGACAAGTATCAGCCCTGATTGACTGGTTTACCCTGCTGTTCTTTACGGGATGTGGCATCATCATCTGGGTGGTGTGGTTTGCCATGCTGACTGGCATTCCACCCCAGCCCGCCACTAATGTCATGCGTCTAGCGCCAGGTTTTAACTACACTGTGTCCATCATGGCTTTTTTGCTAGCCCTTGTGGCATCCGCTGCCTGGGCTTATCTGGTGCGTTGGCGCGTTGGGCGACATCGCTCAGTCATCTGGAAAAGTCTGGCTTTGCCTGCTGGAGGTGCCACCCTGTGCTGGGTACTGCTCATGACACTTTGGCTACCGTTGCTGGACTACACACAAAGCTACCAACCCTTAATTAAACAAGTTAAGGAAATCGTGAACACCACCGAATGCATCCAAACCCATCAACTACCACAAGACATTGAAGCCGCATTACGATGGTATGGTAAATATGATCTGCAGAAAGAATCTGAAAACTCCGACTGCAAATGGATGCTGGCTCGCTCTGAACCCCATCACATTGCCCCGATGAACATTTCTCCACAACATTGGCAGAGTATTCAATGGGTAAAACATCCGGCAGACAGTAAAAAATCTTTATGGATACTGCGGCGAAACAGCCTCTAAAATCGGTTTAACACGTGAGGGCATGAACGTAATGCTAAATGTGGAGCCCTTACCCAAAACACTTTCAATCGACAACTCAGCACCGTGGCGTTGCGCCACATGCTTAACAATCGCTAGACCCAAACCAGTACCTCCGGTTTCGCGCGAGCGGCTGCGGTCAACCCGGTAAAAACGTTCGGTCAAACGTGGCAAATGCTCGGCGGAAATACCGTGCCCGTAGTCTTTTACGGAAAACACGGCACCGCCCTGCGCATCTTCCTTCCAAGTCACCAAAATGCCTTTTTCAACGGGTGTATAGCGCACTGCATTGCCAATGAGATTCATGAATGCACTGAGCAACTCTGCTTCCGAACCCGCCACCTCTGAGTTTGATTCCACCTCAAACACAATGTTGGGAGACTGGTTCCAAAGCAGTCTAGACAAATCATTAGCTTCTTGCTCGCACTGGGCAAGGAGGCTACGAATATTGACCCAGTCATGAATCGGGGGCAGAGGGCTACCTTCCAGTCGCGACAGCATCAACAAGTCGTTTACCAATGTTTGCATACGCTGTGACTGCTGCGACATCAACCCCAGATAGTGTTGGCGCTGATCTTCTGTAAGAGGTAGTGTCTGCATAGTCTCCACAAACCCGATCAGTACGGTGAGAGGTGTGCGAATTTCGTGCGACACATTGGCAACAAAGTCACGGCGCATAGCGTCGGCCTGCTCTTTTTCTGTGATGTCACGCGACAGCAACAAAATACGCCCGTCGCCATAGGGGTGCAAATGCACCGATAGCTTAACCGGCTTAGAAAGTGTGTTTTCGCGGCCTGGAATAACGACATCTTGTCTGAAGTCACGCAGGGCAAAATAATTGGCAAAACCAGGGTCGCGTACCAAATTTCCAAAATGCTGCAAAATATCCCTGGAAGGCTCTATGCCAAAATGGGTGGAGGCAGTTTGGTTAAACCATTCGATTCGCGCCCTAGAGTCCAACAAAACTACCCCATTGGGTGATGCTTGAAGAGCTGCCAGAAAATCCTGCAACCTCAGGTCACTCTCCACCATTTGACGATCGCGCATACGCAGCAACTTGCGTACACGTTCAAAAGCTTCACCCCACATGCCATTGCCAAGAACATCTTGGCTGGTATCTCCGGTTTGTAACCAACGCAGCAGGCGTACACCACGTGCTGAATCAATAAACAACCAAATATAACCAGAAAAAACAGCCGCAAACAAGCCAGCAATAACTGGATTTGAATCAAAAAACAAAAAACAGGCAACAACTACAGATAGCAGTTGAAAAACAGCAAAAGAAAAAAAACGCAGGAACATGAAAACCGACTATACAGCCTATGTACCCTGTTTTTCAGAAGAAATAGGTACTGCGGGCTTGGCCGTTAAACGATAACCAGCACCGCGAACAGTTTCTACCATCGCACCGGCTTGTGCTAAGGCCTCTCGTAAACGCTTGACGTGCACATCGACCGTGCGCTCTTCAATGTAAACGTGATCTCCCCAAACACCATCAAGCAGTTGGGAGCGGCTATGCACCCGCTCAGAATTACGCATGAGGTAATGCAGCAGTTTAAATTCAGTGGGGCCAAGCTTTAACAGTTCACCAGCGAATGTGACACGGTGGGTAGCAGAGTCCAGGCTCAACCCAGCGATAGTCAGGGTTTCGCCCGCTTGTTCGGGTGAGCGGCGACGCAATACCGCACGCACCCGCGCCAAAAGCTCTTTGGTTGAAAAAGGTTTAGCAATATAGTCATCAGCACCTGCGTCCAAACCAGCGACCCGATCAGACTCATCGCCACGGGCAGTGAGCATGATAATTGGAACGTCTTTGGTGCGGTTGTTACTACGCCAACGCTTAGCAAGGGTCAAACCACTTTCACCCGGCAACATCCAGTCCAGCAAAATAAGGTCGGGCAAAGCGGCCTCAATTTCGCGTTCTGCAGTGGCACTGTCCATGGCCCATGTTGTTTTAAACCCATTGTGGCGAAGATTAATAACGATCAATTCTGCTATGGCAGATTCGTCCTCCACCACTAGCACGGCTGGCATGTGTCTCATTGCACTACCGATTCTACTTTTTCCATAGAAGTGTGACGTACATCCTCACCCTTCACCACGTAAATAATGAACTCTGCAATATTTTTGGCGTGGTCACCAATGCGCTCAATCGCTTTTGCCAGGAACAATAAGTCTAAACTGGGAGAGATCATGCGCGGATCTTCCATCATGTAGGTCACCAGTTTGCGCACAAAGCCGTTGAACTCGGTATCAATCTGGTCGTCTTCTTTCATGATAGAAAAAGCCGCTTTAACATCTAAACGGGCAAAGGCATCCAATGCTTTGTTTAGCAAACCCGAAGCCAGATCGGCTGCTACACGCAACTCCAACGATGGTAGGGCACGGGCCGAGCCACTTTCGATAATTGACTTAACCATGCGGGCAATTTTGGCGGACTCGTCGCCGACACGCTCTAAATTGGCGGTGGTTTTAGAAATAGCAATCAGCAAGCGTAAGTCACGTGCCGTAGGCTGACGTCTCGCGATAATAGACGACAGATCGTGGTCAATCTGGATTTCCATGGCGTTTACGCGCGCCTCTTTAGCGATGACTTCGTTAGCCACATCCATATTGAATTGCGACAGTGCATAAATCGCCTGAATGATTTGCGACTCTACCAGCCCACCCATTTCCATCACCAGGGATGAAACGGAATTC
Source organism: Akkermansia muciniphila (assembly GCA_943327015.2). Lineage (GTDB taxonomy): Bacteria > Pseudomonadota > Gammaproteobacteria > Burkholderiales > Burkholderiaceae_C > Allorhodoferax. Next base: position 2,681 of record CALPVM020000052.1, on the reverse strand, counting down.
AGCTCGCTGTCAAATTGTGCAGATAAGTGTTTATCAGGCATATTGTTACTCCCAAAATCAGCCAAAACGGCCAGTAATATAGTCTTCGGTTTCTTTGCGGGTAGGCTTGAAAAACATCTGTTCGGTCGGGCCGAATTCAATCAAATCACCCAAATACATATAAGCGGTGTAGTCACTGCAACGCGCTGCTTGCTGCATGTTGTGGGTCACAATCACTACCGTGTAGTCGTTTTTGAGTTCCACAATCAACTCTTCTACTTTGGCGGTAGAAATCGGGTCGAGGGCTGAGCAGGGTTCGTCAAGCAACAGCACTTCTGGCTTAATAGCAATGCCACGGGCAATGCACAAACGTTGTTGCTGACCTCCCGACAAACTGGAGCCGTTTTGGTGGAGTTTGTCTTTTACTTCCGTCCACAATGCGGCTTTACGCAGGGCCCATTCCACGCGGTCTTCCATTTCGGTACCGCTCAGGTTTTCGAACAGCTTTACGCCAAAGGCGATGTTGTCAAAAATGGACATAGGAAATGGTGTTGGCTTTTGAAACACCATGCCAACCTTGGCACGCAGCAGGGCTACGTCTTCTTTGCTGGTCAAAATGTCTTGGCCATCCAGCAAAATGGAGCCTTCTGCACGTTGCTCAGGATAGAGTTCAAACATGCGGTTAAAAATACGCAACAAGGTGGACTTGCCGCAGCCGGATGGGCCAATAAAGGCCGTTACTTTCTGGCTGGGAATTTCCAGGTTAATATTCTTAAGCGCATGAAACTTACCGTAGTAAAAGTTCAGGTTCTTGACAGAAAGTTTGGATTTTTCTGGTGCGGGAGGTGTATTAATCATGGTTAAACGTAAATGCAAGTTGATCGAACATGAAGTTTTACACCTTGGTACGGGTCAACACCCGCGCCAGAATGTTCAAACCTAATACTGCCAGCGTGATGATGAATACACCTGCCCACGCCAGTTTTTGCCAGTTTTCATAGGGGCTCATGGCAAATTTAAATATGGTTACCGGCAAGCTGGCCATGGGCTCGCTCAAGCTGGATGTCCAGAACTGATTGCTTAAAGCAGTAAACAATAAGGGGGCTGTTTCGCCGGCAATACGAGCCACCGCCAACAGAATGCCGGTAATAACTCCAGCACGTGCTGCCTTAAGGGTAATGCTTAAAATAACCTTCCACTTAGGTGCGCCCAATGCATAAGCAGCTTCACGCAGACCTGCAGGAACCAATTGCAGCATGTTCTCAGTAGCACGCACTACCACCGGAATAACCAGCAATGCGAGTGCCATCACACCGGCATAACCCGAGAACGATTTGAATTTGGACACCACAACGGCATACACAAACAAACCAATCACAATGGATGGTGCTGACAACAAAATATCATTTACAAAACGGGTTACAGCGCCCAGCCAGCCTTTATTGTCATACTCAACCAGATAGATACCTGCCATCACACCAATGGGGGTGGCAACTACGGTGGCTAAAGTAACCATCAAAACCGAGCCATATATAGCATTGGCCAAACCGCCCTCCTCGTTAGGTGGTGGAGTCATTTGGGTAAAGGTTGCAAACGTTAGTCCTTGAAAACCCAAAATGATGGTTTCAAGCAAAATCCAGGTAAGCCAAAACAAACCAAACGACATAGCAGCCATGGACATACCGGTACCAACATAATTGGTGAACTTGCGACGGGCGTATTTGGCTTTACGTGTTTTTTCGAGAACTGCGTTCATGTTTTGGTTCCTTCCGCTTTACGCAATTGCGCCAACAGCAGCTTGGACAATGACAAAATAACAAAGGTAATAAAGAACAAGACTAAACCCAGATACATCAGTGCAGCTTGGTGCATACCTTGTCCAGCTTCAGCAAATTCATTAGCCAAAGCTGATGTAATGCTGTTGGCTGCTTGGAACAAACTGAGTGAATCAAGTTGGTTGAAGTTTCCAATAACGAAGGTGACCGCCATAGTTTCGCCAATGGCACGACCCAAACCCAGCATAATGCCGCCAATCACACCTGACTTGGTGTAAGGCAAAACTACTTTAGTTACCACCTCCCAAGTAGTTGCACCCAATCCGTAAGCAGATTCTTTGAGCATGGGGGGAGTAACTTCAAACACATCGCGCATCACAGCAGCGATGAACGGAATAATCATGATGGCTAAAATAATGCCAGCAGACAATATACCAATACCCACAGGTGGACCTGCCACTAGAGCACCTAGGTAAGGAACACCGTCAAACGCAGTTTGCAATGGCTGTTGCACATACGTTGCCAACACCGGGCCAAACACCAGCAAACCCCACATACCATACACAATAGAGGGAATGGCAGCCAACAATTCAATGGCAGTGCCCAAGGGGCGCTTAAGCCATGTGGGAGAGAGCTCGGTTAAAAACAGGGCAATACCAAAACTAACCGGCACAGCAATCAACAAAGCGATTAGCGAGGTTGCTACTGTGCCATAAATCATTACCAAACCACCAAACTCTTCCTGCACCGGATCCCAGGTGACGGAAGTCAAAAAACCCAAACCATATTTGCTGATGGCTGGCCAGGCACTTATAAAAAGAGATGTCAGAATTGCCACCAACAAACCTAACGTCACCAAAACTGAGCCCTTGGCCATAACAGCAAACACCATTTCGGCAATGGGTCCAGAACGTGTTTTTTTATTTG
>CALPVM020000051.1 GCA_943327015.2 Akkermansia muciniphila | reverse complement strand
CGACAATAACGAAACTGCTTGTTGGAGGTATGCAATGGATCGTCGTAATTTTATTAAGCTAGCTGGTGGTGGAGTTGTAGTGGCTGCCACAACCAGCCATTTAACCGGATGCTCGCTAAGCAGCGCTTACCCTGCTGAGGCTATTGAAATTTGGCACGGCCCGCAGGAAAACGCAGACCCACGCCGCTGGGCTTTGGCATATGCCATTACGGCACCCAACCCGCACAACCTGCAGCCCTGGATTGCTGATTTGCATGAGCCGAATGTAATTACCATCCGTACCGACCCCACCCGGGTACTCCCAAACACTGACCCATTTGGCAGACAAATTCTTATTGGGCATGGTGCGTTTCTAGAGTTGCTAGTGATTGCACTGGCCCAAAAAGGATTTTCAGCGGAGGTGGCATTATGGCCTGAGGGAGAACTGAGCACCCAACTACAACAATGGGATCAACGCCCCATAGCGCGCATCTCATTGCAGGCAAATGGAGCAAAAGACCCCTTGTTTTCTCAAATCCTGCAGCGCCACACGCCTAAAACTGACTTTGACACCAGCAAAGCGGTTGATGCAACAGCTTTGCAACAGTTGCTAAAAACTACCGAAACAACACCTGGCATTCGTGCAGGTGGTACTGTTGACGCTGAAAAGCTTTCTCCTTACCGTGAACTGTGTTGGCAAGCGGCACAAGTGGAGTTACTCACACCTCGCACCGTGATGGAGAGTATCCACCTTACCAGAGTGGGCCCAGCCGAAATTCTGCAGCACCGGGATGGCATTTCGCTCAACAGCTTGCCGATTCGCATTATGGATACACTGGGTCTTTTTGACCGTAAAAACCCCCCTGAAAAAGACAGTCAGGCCTACAAAGCCATGATGTCCAGATACCAGGGTTTTAGCCAAAGTGCCATGGGGTTTATCTGGTTGTCTGGAACCAACCATAGATCCGATCAAATTCAAGCAGGTCGCGCTTACGTTCGCATGCAATTAAGAGCGACCGAACTGGGCATTGGTGTGCATCCGCTCAGTCAGGCATTGCAGGAGTTTCCAGAAATGCAAGCCCATTACGCAACGGCACATCAAATCACCTTGAAGCGAGCTGCGCCCAAGTCAGCTGACGATGAAACCGTGCAGATGTTTTGCCGGTTGGGTTACACGCTAAAACCTGCATCGGCTACGCCAAGACGAACTTTGGAGAAGTTTATTAAGGTGTGACAACAAGGGCAAAAACCTTCATAGCACTTGCGGCTGAAACCGCGCTGAATAAACGAACATTGTTCCGGTGGTACTCTTGAGCCAGTCGTCCACCGACGGGGGCATAAGGTAGTCGATTTTACGATCGGCGGGGATGAAATTGGCCATGGTCAAATTACCTATCAGTCCAACTGGTATTTGGATAATGTGCTGGGCTTTTCGTAGTACATTCAGAAAAAAATTCAGGTTGAGAAATCCGACAGGCTTCTAGGGGCACCGATGCCCAAATTAAACAAGCCTTTAATTTACTGTCTTCTTGGAGGTAATCGGGCACCTCAGGCACGGTAAACGCGCAGTCAACACATACTAAAGGGAGATACCAGGTGGTAACTGAATTTACGATTTATGACTCGAAGCCTTGGCTTGCCGCCTATGGCACCAGCATTGAAAAAAACCTGCCTGTACTCCAGTACAAAAACCTGGGACACATGCTCTCTGCAGCATGCGAGCGATTTGCTGACAAGATAGCGTTCACCTGTGTTCTCCCCAACGGGATGAACGGCAGCCTCACCTACCGTGAGTTGGGGGAAAAATCCGACGCTTTTGCATCGTACCTGCGCAATGTGTGTAAGCTCAAAGCGGGCGACCGGGTTGCCGTGCAGCTGCCCAACAGCCTTGGCTACCCGGTGGTTGCCTTGGGAACTTTCAAGGCCGGTTGCGTGTTGGTGAACACCAACCCGATGTACACCCCCAGCGAGATGATCCACCAGTTCAACGATTCTGGTGCCAAGGTGTTGGTGGTTGTGGACATGTTTGCCGACAAACTGGCAGAGGTCATACCTAAGACAGTCATCGAGCACGTGGTGCTTGCCAGCGTGTCAGAAATGTTCCCGGTCATACCCAACATGATTGTGCGGGGTGTCCAGCGCGTTTGGAGCAAAGTGCTGCCCCCCATACCGAAGTTAACCATTCCCACGGTGCGTATTGCCGCTGCACTCAAAGCGGGCAAGTCTCTGCTCGCACCCGGCTCTGTCAAGGCGCACTGGCAGGATATTGCATCGTCTGAGGTTGCCGCGCTCCAGTACACGGGTGGGACCACCGGGGTGAGCAAAGGTGCCATGCTGACGCATGCCAACTTTTTTGCCAACATCGACCAGGTGCTGGCCATGGGGCGCTCCCACCAGGGTGAGAATGAGTGTGTGTTGACGGCCTTGCCGCTGTACCATATCTTTGCGTTTGTCGCCAATTTGATGTGCTTCATGCAACTCGGGGCGCGCAACATCCTCGTTCCTAGCCCGCGCCCCGTGCAGAACCTGCAGCGTGCAATTGAGAACTACCCCATCACCTGGATCACTGGAGTCAACACCCTGTTCAATGGTCTGATGAACGAAGAATGGTTTAACCCGTATCCGCCCAAACACCTCAAGGCTGCCATTGCGGGTGGCACTGCACTGCACAGCGCGGTCGCTAGCCGCTGGCAAACCATTACCGGTACCCGGGTGGCCGAAGGGTTTGGACTGACAGAGTGCTCTCCGGTGGTGACCTTCAACCCCATGAATGGCTTGGCCAAGCCAGACAGTATTGGCGTACCGGTGCCGGGTACCGATGTGCGCTTGGTGCAAGACAACGGTGAGCCCGCTGCCGTGGGTGAGCCCGGAGAACTGATTGTGCGCGGCCCGCAAGTGATGCGCGGTTACTGGAAGCGTGAGGACGAGACTGCCAATGTCATCAAAGACGGTTGGCTATACACCGGTGACGTGGGCGTCATGGATTCGCAAGGTTACTTCCGCATCGTGGACCGCAAAAAAGACATGGTTCTGGTGTCGGGCTTTAACGTGTACCCCAATGAAGTGGAAGACGCCTTGGCCAAGATGGGAGCCATTTTGGAAGCCGCAGTGGTGGGTATTCCAGACGCCAAGTCGGGCGAAGGTGTGCGTGCCTATGTCGTCAAGAACCCGGACTTTAAAGGTGAATTGACGACCGCTATGGTTATTGCCCATTGCAAGACCCTGCTTGCGGACTACAAAGTGCCCAAGTCGGTGGTGTTCCGCGATGAGCTGCCGAAAAGTCCCATAGGCAAGATCCTGCGCAAAGACTTGAAATCTGAAGTTAAAACCGAATTCGCAGCGAAGTCTAAGTAATCGCGGCTTGCAAGACCAATAAAAGGATATTTACTATGTTGACCCCCTTTGAGACCAAACTGCTGGGCGTGATGATGATGGTCATCATGCTGGGCATGGGCGCAAGCCTGACTTTTCGTGACTTCCTCATTGCTTTCAAGAAACCCAAAGGTATCTTGGTTGGACTGCTGTGCCAGTACGGCATCATGCCATTTTTGGGTTATATGATCGCGGTTTTGCTCGGCCTGCCACCCGCTTTGGCCGTGGGCGTGATTTTGATGGGTTGTATGCCTGGCGGCACCACGTCGAACATCTTTACCTATTTCAGCAAAGGCGTTTTGGCACTCTCTATCATGATGACCACCGTGTCAACCCTGGTTGCGGTGGCGATGGTGCCTTGGTTGATTTCGTTTTACAGCGGCTTGGCCGGCGTGACTGGTGAGTTTGCCGTGCCTGCGAGCAACGTGGCACAAGTATTGTTGGTGCTGTTGGTGCCAACCATCATTGGCATGGTATTGCGCAAGGTGAACGCCAATGTAGGCGCAACCATTGAATTGTTGGGCTCCATGTTAGGCGTTTTCGTGATCTTGTTTTTGGTGGTTTCTTGGATTCCACGCAACTACCAGTTGCTGCTGTCGTCCCACTGGACGGTTTTTTTCGCCTCGGTAGCACTCGGATTGATCGGTATGTTGCTGGGCTATGGCTTGAGCCGTTTATTAAAGCAAGACTCCAACCGCTCGCGCACCATTAGCCTTGAAACCGGTATTCAAAACGGCCCATTGGCCGTGCTGATCGTCACGCTGACGTTTACCGGTGAAATGCAGCAACAAGTGTTATTGATCCCTGTGTTGTACAGCCTGTTCATTGTGTTGACCAGTTCAGCGGTGACTGTGTGGTTCCGCGCTATCAGCACCCGCGAGGCGCTTGCGCGTGATGCAGCTAAGGTAGTGGTGGCCTGATAGCCAGACTCCAGCGCTGCGCCTCGAAATAGATGCCCGGCGCCGCCCCGGACGTTTTTTTGTTGCTGGGTTCTAATTCTGGCAAACTTCTCAAGCAAAGTGCAGAGTCCTTGCGCTTAGCCAGAATCCGCCACATCAAACGACCTTACCGTTGCCGGAATACTTTCACTAAACGGTGTTGGCGTAAAAGCAAAGCGTTGTTTGAACTTGTCTGCATTCACATAATAGGGCCGATCCCATTGAAATCGCATGTCCCAGATTTCCTTTGCCAGCGGCCAAAAGATACCAAGCAGGCGCAGTAACCACAGAGGCACGACCATTACTTTGGGTTCCACACCAAGACTTTGGGCACCCCATTCTGTCAGTTGTTGCAAATTTGTAGTTGGTGCGCAAGGCATATGCCAGACTTGTCCAAAGTCTTCGTTTGGGGCATTGAGCAGTTCATCAACAGCTCGGGCTATGTCAGGCACGTAGGCAAAATCATGGGGCTGATGTATGGGGACTAAAAACTGAGCCTTACCCCCTTTGGCCAGATTACCAAATACAACCTCTCCTAATTGGGACAATAACACTTTCGGCCCAAAAAAGTCGGGAGCTCGCAATGCGGTAAATTTCAAACCATGCGTCTTTACTGCTTCTTGCCACATACGCGTTATGGTGGCGCGTACTGCTGGCTTGCCTGAATGGGTTGAAAGTTGCATTTCCTCATGCAAAGCTTTTTCTTGAGGCCCGTACATGTACAAGTTATCGACAAAAACCGCTCTTAAGCCCTGCTTAACACTGGCGGCAATAATATTCTGCATCGCAATAGGCCATTGCTCTTGCCACACTTGGGTCTTGTATTCGAATCCAATCGCAATAACCAGTTGATCAAAACCCTGCAAACAACTATCTACCGATTCCGAACTCAAAATATCGCAATGCTTGAAAGAAACGCCCTCGGGCAGGTCTTTGGGAGCAGTGCGCTGAGCAACGGTTACTTGCACACCTTTTTCATGTAAAAGTTTTACAGTTGCTTGACCCACTGCACCATAACCTAGCACCACAATTTTGGAGTTTTTCATTGCATTTCATTGGTTGTCGTTAAGCTTTCATTTTTCATTGAAATCCGTAACCAGAAAATACAAGATTATGTTTCTCTGGTATGCATCAATGAATAGCTTTACCGCGCATCTAACCAAGCCTGCACCGCCAGCCCGGTACCAAAACCCCACCCGCGCAATTTAGCAACGGGTACGATTTTGAATTCATCCAATTCATCCCCCAAAACCACAGTGCCGTTAGTCAGCATATGGTAAGCAATGATGATCTGGTTTTGCTGTGCAAAGGGGTACACACCTACCAAACTGGTACTGTGTACAGCCAAACCCAACTCCTCTTGCACTTCTCTAACCACTGCTTCTTGTGGGTTTTCTTGATGCTCGACAAAACCAGTAGGTACGCTAAATACTTTTGCTGGCCAGCTGCGGTTATGCGCCAACACCACGCCTTCTGGAAGCTCCACAATAGCCGCGACTACTGGCAGTGGATTGTCGTAATGGACATAACCACAAGTGGCATCTGCACAAACTTGGCGGTTGCTCTGGGTTTGCAACAGACCTGCACAATGAGGGCAAAATTTAAACTTTTTCATTCTTATTTCCATCCAATACCGTTAAACCAAGTTCCAATTCGTAACTGAATCACGCCCAATTTTTTATATGTAGGGCGGAGCTAGCAACAACAATCCCACCACCAGCTCCAGGCACAGACCGCCAAAATTGCGGGCATCATTGTTTTTATCCAAGAAGATGGAGAACAATCGACCACACGCAGCACCAACCCATGCCACACCGGCGGCAATAAAAAAAGTGGGCGTCTGTGAGAACAGGCACAGCACCCCCAAAGCCAAAAATAATCCACCGTAGGTCGCGCGGATCTCAGAAATTCCGTTATCACCTACTGGCTTGATGCTGATAAATTCTGCTGCGCGTCGAGGTGCCAGCAACCCAAAAACGCCCATCAATGCTGTTACAAACGCCCCCAAGTTGCATGCAACTAGTTCAAATGACATAGGAACTCCCAGAGTGTCAATTAATTCTAAATACTACAATAACAACCAGACTGGTTAATGAGGTCTCACGCCATTAAGCAAAAGTGCAACAAAGTAACCATGCAAAAAGAATTCGTTGAACCCTCTTGGTTTGTAAGATTTGTAGTAACTCCCACGTTAATTTTATGGATAGCGGCATGTGAGTTCTATTTCGTTGACGCACTACGTAGCTATATTAATGCTTTGCCGGTGTGCGAACAAAACCAATGGTTGCGTGGTTTGAGTATTGCATTGGCTATTTGTATGGCTTTACCTTCACTCGAACTGGCTAGATACGCTTTCCGCACTTTTCAAACGGATCAATTCCCACCTCCGGGCATGTGGGTCATGCGTCGAACACTCGTACGTCGTGGCGAGCAGGCTAAAAAAATAGCTCGAACATTAACCACTTTAGCTTTGTTAAACGTAATTATCGCGGGCTTAGCTGCATATTTCATTAGCAAAACAGCGCCCTTTGCGCCATTAAATCAAGCGCAATGTGCAGCTCATCAAACATTGAATTGAGTTTGCCAGTTTTACTGCCTATGTTACAAGTCATTCTTGCAGCGTTAAAGTCCAATTTTAAATTCACGAGCTTTACAAAGCCCTATCGATTTTTGGGATAAGACAGGGATTACATCGACATAAAAGATGATGCATACACGCTGGCGCTTACAATAGAAGGTTATTTGCCAATCGTGGCCAACTTTTATTGTGTGGAGTGCATCTGTGTTTATTTCTACCGCTTACGCCCAAACCGCCCCTGCTGCCGCTGGTGGTGATATGCAATCATCCCTTATGAGCATGCTACCTTTGGTACTGATGTTTGTGGTCCTGTATTTCATCATGATCCGCCCGCAGATGAAAAAACAAAAAGAACACAGGGCCATGATAGACGCCTTGGTTAAAGGCGATGAAGTTGTTACCGTGGGTGGCATGTTGGGCAAAGTCAGCAAGCTGGGCGACAACTATGTAGGGTTGGACATTGCCAGCGGCGTCGAAATCCAGGTTCAGCGCAGTGCTGTAGTGCAAGTTCTGCCCAAAGGCACCATTAAGTAAGCACCATCATGAACCGTTACCCGTTATGGAAATACGCGATCATTCTGGTCGCACTGTTGATTGGCGGGCTCTACGCGCTGCCTAATTTGTATGGCGAAGCACCTGCCGTACAAATTTCGTCGGTGCGCTCCAATATCAAAATTGATACTGCGCTGCTCACCCGAATTGAGGAAACTTTGAAGGCAGCTGACATCAGTGCTGATGCTATTGCGCTGGATGGAACCTCCATCAAGGCACGTTTTCAAAATACCGACCTCCAGCTCAAGGCCAAAGATACAATTCAAAAAGCACTGAACCCCAGCGTTAACGACCCCGATTATGTAGTAGCGCTTAATCTCCTGTCACGCTCACCCGCATGGCTTACTGCTATGCATGCTTCGCCCATGTATCTGGGGCTGGATTTGCGCGGCGGTGTGCATTTTATGCTGCAGGTGGATATGCAAGCTGCACTCACCAAGCGTGCCGAATCGCTGGCGGGCGACATTCGTACCCTGTTGCGTGAGAAAAATGTACGCCACAGCGGCATTAGCCGTAACGGTCAAAGCATTGAAATTCGCTTTCGTGACACCGCCACGCGCGATGCAGCCAAAATCATAGTGCAAGACCAGTTTGCGGATTTGGACAGCACAGAATCAGCCGATGGCACCGAATTTAAACTTGTTACCACCATTAAACCTGTGTCTGCTCGCAGCATACAAGACCAAGCCTTAAAGCAGAACATCACTACCTTGCACAACCGTATCAATGAATTGGGTGTTGCTGAGCCGGTGATTCAGCAACAGGGGCTGGACCGTATTGTGGTGCAACTGCCCGGTGTGCAAGATACCGCCAAGGCCAAAGACATTCTGGGGCGCACTGCCACGCTAGAAGTACGCTTGGTGGACGAAGGCTCCGAAGCCCGCGCTGCTGAAGCCGGAGCAGGTGTCGTACCTTTTGGCTCTGAACGTTATCTGGAGCGCAATGGAATGGCAGTGATTGTTAAAAAACAAGTCATTCTGACCGGTGAAAACCTGACCGATGCCCAACCTGGCTTTGACAACCAAACTCAGGAGCCGGTAGTCAACCTGAGCTTGGATGCCAAAGGTGCACGAATTTTCCGCGATGTCACCCGCGAAAACGTGGGTAAGCGCATGGCCATTTTGCTGTTTGAAAAAGGCAAAGGAGAAGTGGTGACTGCCCCCGTCATTCGCACCGAAATTGGTGGTGGCCGGGTACAAATTTCCGGAAGCATGACCACCGTAGAAGCTGCAGATACTGCATTGCTGCTGCGTGCCGGCTCGCTGGCTGCGCCTATGGATATTATTGAAGAACGCACCATCGGCCCAAGCTTGGGTGCAGAGAACATTGCCAAAGGCTTTAACAGCGTGACCTGGGGCTTTGTTGCCGTGGCCATTTTTATGTGTTTTTACTACATGTTCTTTGGCATGATTTCTAGTATTGCGTTAGGGCTAAACCTGCTGTTATTGGTAGCGCTACTCTCTATGTTGCAAGCAACACTGACGCTGCCTGGCATGGCCGCTATGGCCTTGGTGCTGGGTATGGCGATTGACGCCAATGTGCTGATTAACGAGCGCATCCGTGAAGAGCTGCGCAATGGTGCTTCACCCCAAGCGGCCATCCATGCCGGCTACGACCGTGCTTGGGCCACCATTATTGACTCCAACGTTACCACCCTGATTGCCGGCTTGGCATTGCTGGCCTTTGGCTCCGGTCCGGTGCGTGGCTTTGCAGTGGTGCATTGTTTGGGTATTTTGACCAGCATGTTCTCCGGTGTATTCTTTTCACGCGGCTTGGTTAACCTCTGGTATGGCCGTCAAAAGAAACTCAAAAGCGTGTCTATTGGTACCGTGTGGCGCCCCTCAGGCAGCGCCACCAGCAGTAATTCTGTGACCACGCAATAAGGAACCCGAATCATGGAATTTTTTAAAATTCAACGCGACATTCCGTTTATGCGGCATGCCCTGGTGTTCAACGCCATTTCGTTTATTACCTTTGCGGCAGCGGTGTTTTTTTTGTTCAGCCGTGGCCTGCATCTGTCGGTAGAGTTCACCGGTGGCACGCTGATGGAGGTCAGTTATAGCCAAAGCGCGGATCTTGACAAAATCCGCAGCACTGTAGCCGGCTTAGGCATCAATGATGTGCAGGTGCAAAACTTTGGTAATGCGCAAGATGTGCTGATCCGCATGCCAGTACAAAAAGGCAGCAGTTCGGGGCAGCAAAGCGAAAAGGTCATGGTCGCACTGCAAGCTGCTGATGCAACTGCAACGCTCCGTCGCACCGAGTTTGTCGGGCCTCAAGTGGGCGACGAACTGGCAGTAGACGGACTCAAAGCTCTAGGCTTTGTGGTGCTGGGCATCATGATTTATTTGGCGGTGCGGTTTGAATGGAAGTTTGCGGTAGCTGCCATTATTGCCAACTTGCACGACGTGATCATCATCCTTGGCTTTTTTGCTTTTTTTCAGTGGGAATTCTCCTTGCCGGTTCTGGCCGCAGTGCTGGCAGTATTGGGCTATTCGGTTAACGAGTCAGTCGTTATTTTTGACCGTATCCGCGAAAACTTCCGGCGCTACCGCAAAATGAATACGACCGAAATTATTGACAATGCCATTACCTCAACCATTAGCCGTACCATCATCACCCACGGTTCTACACAGCTGATGGTGCTGTCCATGCTGCTGTTTGGCGGTGCAACCCTGCACTATTTTGCCTTGGCGCTCACCATTGGTATTTTGTTCGGTATTTATTCATCAGTGTTTGTGGCTGCAGCCATTGCCATGTGGCTTGGCATACGGCGCGAAGACTTGGTAAAAGCACCGGTTAAAAAAGACAATGATCCGAATGACCCGAACGCAGGTGCAACAGTTTAAATACGCGACCACCCTATGGCTACTGCACAGCTTTCTAAGTCCAAAATTTTGCTGGCGCACACCGTGCGCGAGCGTTTTGTTACTGAGCTGGAAGTTGCACACAAAATTGTCGCTCTGCGGGTGCACGACCGACTGATTGAGCTGCTGGACGAACCCACCAACGCGCGCGAAACACAAACCCGCCGCGACAATTGGGTAGCATATAAAACCAGCCGCCAGATATGGCTGCAAGCCTGCTCCGAAACCTGGAAAGCGTATCTGCACAATCCATCAGAAAAGCCTGCCACTGAAGACGATGACATCTTGCAACTGGTAGAAACCGAGGTTGAAGAAAACAAAATTCTGGCTTCTCGCATGGTCCTTTCAGTCATGGAAAAGATCAGCGGCGAGGTAGAAGACTTGCGCCTACGCATCAAGCGTCTGGAGGGCATTGACGACCTTCCGGAAAAAGACATTTTGCGCACTGAGCTGGTGTTGCAAATCATGGTGGCAGAATGGGCTGCATCCGGCATGCCTT